>JBOFDD010000371.1:0-2628 GCA_051646645.1 Bacteroidales bacterium
CTTTTTCATCTAAAACGCTATTTGAAATGGTTACAACGGACTGTATAACCGGCAAAGCTGTTTATTTATCTGAATCGGATGATAAGCAGAGATTACTGGATATATGCAGGGCTTCAAGCAGTTTACCTTTTATAAGCAAACCGGTCTGTGTGGACTCTGTCCCTATGCTTGACGGTGGACTAAGCGACTCTATTCCTGTAGAGAGAGCCATTAAAAAAGGATATGACAGGAATGTAATTGTGCTTACAAGGGAAAAAGGATACAGAAAGGATATAAAGCAATTACATATTCCATCATTTATCTATAAAAAGTATCCTGAAATCAAGCGTTGCCTGACTGAACGATCATATCAATACAACTCGACTCTGGACCGGATTGAAGATCTTGAAGCTCAAAAGAAAGTATTTGTGATCCGGCCGGTTAAAGATCTGAAGATTTCCCGTACAGAAAATGACGAACAAAAGCTAAGTGCACTTTATGAGCATGGAATTGAATGCGCAAGATCATTTGTAGAGGAATATAAGCTGATATAAACACAAAAAAGCGACTCTTACCAAACAGAAAGCGGCAATACTGAATCAATCAGCATTGCCGCTTTTTAGCAATTTAATATCTTCGGAAAGAAGACAGTGTATATGCAGTTTAGTGTTTTACGTTTGGCAACTGAAGACCATAATTTTTCTTCGCATCTTCTTTTTTAAGAAGGTATGCAAATAAAATAGATAGCAGACCTAAAGACGCAAAAATAAGCATTGGAATCGTATAATCGTAAGATACACGAGTAGCAACCTGCTCTCCTACTACTTCAGTAATTTCGCTTGTCACAGACTGATTATCTACAACACAGTATTTATCTAATACTTTACCGATAAGATAAGGAATACCCATTAATCCCCAGTTCTGAATCCAGAAAATCAAAGCATAAGCAGTTCCTAACTTGCTTTCAGGAATAATTTTCGGAACCGATGGCCACATAGCTGAAGGAACCAAAGAGAATGCAATACCAAGTATTAACATTAAACCTAAAGCAATCATCCAGTTATTAAGAAAAGGAACAGCAAACATAGCGTGAACAAAAACAATCAGCAATGCTCCCAGCATCATGATTGAAGCACCTTTACCTTTACGGTCATATAAGTTACCAAAAAATGGAGTAAGAAGGATTGTTCCGAAAGGAAGCAATGAAGGAATAACTCCCGATAATTCTTCAGATACATGGAATTTATTATACATCAAATCCGGTGCATACTTTAGAAAAGGGAATACCGCTGAATAAAACAATACACAAAGAATAGCAATGTACCAGAAACCTTTGATCTGAATGATATCAAGAATATCTCCAAAACGGAATGGTTCTTCAGGCTCTTCTGAATCTTTTACCTCCTGATCACGACGGTTATCCATTACTACGAAAACAATAAATGAAATGAACCCTACGCAAAGTAGTAAAAGCCCCATCAGAATAGGCATGCTGATAGACTTATTGAATGCTTCTGCCAAAAGAGGAGTAACACCAAGAGCCAACGCTGTACCGATACGTGCACATGCCATTTCAAGTCCCATAGCCAAAGCAAGCTCTTTGCCTTTAAACCATTTAACGATAATTTTAGAAACAGTAATACCTGCAATTTCAATACCTACACCAAATATTGCATATCCGATTGACGCAAATAAAACCTGACGGCCTAATGCTTCGCCAAAAATTGTGATTGTTTCTCCCGGTACTAAGGATGAAATTGCCCAGTATTTCATTCCAATACCTGTAAGCATGATAACCAATGCCATTAATCCGGTAAAACGAACACCCATTTTATCCAGGATCATACCTCCGAAGATCAGCATAAACAAGAATACGTTGAACCAACCGTATGCACTTGTAAAGAAGCCATAATCGCTACTATCCCAACCTAAACCTCCCATTTCTACGGGAAGTTGCAATAATGGTTTCAGCGGTGCCATTACATCGGTCAAAAAGTAACCGCATAGCATAGTGAAAGACACTAACGCCAAAACAGACCAACGAGCCGTTTTAGACTCGCTCAACTTCGCTCTGATTTTCTCTGTCATTTGTTTTTTATGTTAATTAATTGAATTGTGTTCATCAATAGTTGCAAAAATCTAAATAATTATTTGAATTATCGCTATTAAAAAGCAATTTAATACAGGATGTACACATTTTTTTTGGGATTAACATACCATATTCATTCATTATTCGTATAAATATGAGTATACAAAGAAGAACTGTCTGAAGAGGCGCAGAGAAAGTGTAAAATTAAAGCGGGCTAAAAATCCTTTTATCCCGCTTTACCTTATTACCAATAAAACAAACCTAATACAATGACGGCCCATTGGCCTGTCTTTATTTAATTCCATCTTTAATATAGTTTTCTGTGTTTAATGAATTTACCATACCCGTTGGCGGAATTAAAAAGATAATAAAATGGCTCTTAAAAAGTTGCGCATATTACTGAAATATAGTATCTTAAAGGCATATAATCTTTTAATACTCAATCAGCGTATGCACAACTTATATGTAATGTTCGGTAAATATCTGGAAATATGCAAGCAATTCGCAGGAGAATTGGTAAATGAATTAGGGAATATCAATCGTAGAGGTGTCGTTCCTAA
>JBOFDD010000372.1:0-2290 GCA_051646645.1 Bacteroidales bacterium
AAGACGGATTTAATTCGACCATAAAGTTTAATAAAAGGAATGCTCATATAGAAGAAATACTCTATCTGATTTCAGCAATGTATCTAAAAAAGTACGATTTGAATAATTCATGTATCCCATTTATTCATCCTCTTTTAAGCGAGGACTCTGTCCTATCAGGGTCAAAGGATAGTCTGATTATACTTGCCCGTCAACAAGCTGATTCAATACTTTTGAGAGCAGGACAGGATGCTCGTGCTCTTATAGCTAAAGCAAAAACACCTCTTATGAAAACAGCAGCAGAGAAAACCGCTTTAAAGATTGCGCTAAAAGCTCATTCAGAAGCTAAAAGCATAATAAAAAAAGCAGAGGAAAGAGTAAATAAGTAAATCTGCTATACAAAAAAAACAATATCTGAGAGTTGAAAATATTCAAAACAGTTTCTCACCTTTTTTAATCAGTTAATCGAAAACCAAACTCAGAATGAAGTTGTTATAAGTAGTGATTGAATTAATATTCTTCTAACTTATATACAAATTTAACTATGAAAATTGTAGAAATCAAAGGTAGAGAGATTCTGGACTCTCGTGGCAATCCTACTATCGAAGTAGATGTGATTCTTGAATCAGGAATAATGGGCCGTGCATCGGTTCCTTCCGGAGCTTCTACCGGAGAAAACGAAGCTATCGAATTAAGAGATGGTGACAAAAAAAGATATTTAGGCAAAGGTGTTACCAAAGCTGTGGATAATATCAATAATATAATAGCTCCTGCATTAACAGGCAAAAGTGCTTTGGATCAAATGAGTATCGATAACGAATTACTTCGTTTGGATGGGACTAAAACAAAAGCTAATCTGGGCGCTAATGCATTATTAGGAGTTTCTCTTGCTGTTGTTAAAGCAGCTGCTAATTATCTTGAAATGCCTTTATACCGCTACATCGGTGGAACTAACACTTATGTACTACCTGTGCCGATGATGAACATCATCAATGGTGGTTCGCACTCCGATGCTCCGATTGCATTTCAGGAATTCATGATCAGACCTATCGGTGCTGAATCTTTTAAAGAAGGTTTACGCATGGGCGCCGAGGTATTTCATTCACTTAAAAAAGTTCTTCATGACAGAGGACTTAGCACTGCTGTAGGTGATGAAGGTGGTTTCGCACCTGTACTTGATGGCACGGAAGATGCTCTCGAATCAATTCTTAAAGCGATCGAGAAGGCTGGGTATATACCTGGTAAGGATGTGACAATCGCCCTTGATTGTGCAGCTTCAGAGTTTTACCACGATGGAATTTATGACTATGCTAAATTCGAAGGAGATAAAGGAGCTAAACGTACCGCTGAACAACAAGTGGACTATCTCGAATCTTTAATTAACAAGTATCCTATTGACTCTATCGAAGATGGTATGCATGAAGGCGACTGGGCAGGCTGGAAGTTGTTAACTGATCGAATCGGCAATAGATGCCAGTTAGTCGGTGATGACCTATTTGTAACTAACGTAGATTTCTTAAAACAAGGTATTGAAAGAGGATGTGCCAACTCTATTTTAATTAAAGTAAATCAAATTGGTACACTTACTGAAACGTTGAATGCGATCGAAATGGCACACAGAAATGGTTATACATCTGTAACATCGCACCGCTCAGGAGAAACAGAAGATTCAACAATTGCAGACATTGCCGTTGCAACAAACTCTGGTCAGATCAAAACCGGATCATTGAGCCGTTCTGATCGTATGGCTAAGTACAACCAGTTGTTGCGTATTGAAGAGGAATTGGGCGACAATGCTGTTTACGGTTATAAACAAATAAAATAAGAACTATTTTTCTCTCATCTTTTCATTGATTTCGGACGTACAACTTCACCGGGTTGTACGTCCGTTTTTTATTTCCTATCCGAAAGCCATACTCACCAAAGGCTGATAAATCTTCTCCAAATCATCCGAATCTATTTCTATATCTACCAGATCTCCTGCTTCGAGCGAAAAGCCATCAACAAATCTGTAAGCTTCGGGACCTCGATAAATAGCAACAATGATACAGCGTTCCGGAAGGGTCAGTGTTGCAGGAGTCTTACCGTCAAGATATGAACCCGGCGATACATCCACACTGATTGTCATACGCTTCGGATAGTCATCGGGCAAATGCTGAATCATAAAATCATAGAGCAGCTGATCCATAGGTTTCACATGCATCAGCTCAGTCAGAAAGCAAGTAAGGATACCCACTAACAACGCCGGAAAAAACACTTCGTAATGCCCCGTCATTTCACTGATCAGAATAAATCCGGTCAAAGGGGTACG
>JBOFDD010000373.1:0-6714 GCA_051646645.1 Bacteroidales bacterium
GTATGTGTTCTAAGTTTATTACTACAGCACTGATGACAGTTTCAGCTTTACCATTAATAAAGGCTGAAACTCCATCAGGAGCCGATAAAAAGAATGTTCTTTTTATCATAGTTGATGATTTGCGACCAGAGTTAAATTCGTACGGTGTATCTGGAATGATAACTCCCAATCTGGATAAGCTTGCAGAAAATGGTGTTCAGTTTAATCAGGCATTTTGCAACATTCCGGTGTCAGGAGCATCCCGCGCAAGTTTAATGACGGGGTTGCGTCCGGGTAAATCACGCTGGTGGGATGTAAATGCCGAGATTGATAAAGAAGCTCCTGGTGCAATTACTCTGCCTAAACACTTTAAAGAAAACGGATATACTACTATATCTAACAGTAAAGTGATTCATGGTAAGAATGATGCAATAGATTCATGGGATAAAATATGGAAACCTAAAGGACGAGGTAGTTGGCGTAATTATCTTGGAGAAGAGAACCTCACAGGCGAAAAAGCAAAAGGCAATGCTTATGCTTATGAGCATCTTGATGTGAGCGATGACGAATACTTTGATGGAGCTACAGCTGAAAAAACCATCAAAGATCTCCGTAATCTGAAAGAAAAGAATAAGCCATTCTTTCTTGCCGTAGGTATTTTAAAGCCCCACTTACCTTTTAATGCGCCAAAAAAATATTGGGATCTGTATAAAGAATCGGATATTGTTCTTCCGGAAAACTATACGATGGATCGTTCATCTTTTCCGAACCAGGCTTTTCATACCTGGAATGAACTAAGATTTTACAAAAATATTCCGTTAAAGGGTCCGCTTGAAGATACAACTGAGGCAAAACGACTGATTCATGGTTATAAGGCTTGCGTCAGCTATGCCGATGCTCAGATAGGAAAGATCATTGATGAATTAAAAACTTTGGGATTAGATAAAAACACGGTTGTTGTTCTTATTGGTGATCATGGATGGAGCTTAGGTAATCATGGAGAATGGTGTAAACATTCCAACTTTACTGTTGCAAACCGTTCCGTTTGTTTTGTTTCAGCACCTGATCTTCAGAAGGGGAAAAAGGTAAACGAAATGGTTGAATTTGTGGATCTGTATCCAACGATATGTGACCTTGCCGGTATCAATAAACCATCTCACCTGGAGGGAAGTAGTTTTAAAAATCTGATAACAACCGGTGATCCGTTGTGGAAAAATAGTGCGGTTGTTAAATGGCATAATGGAATCTCGTTAATGACTCCGGAATATCGTTATACGGAATGGTTTACGATGGATAATGGAAAATCACAGGCATCAATGCTCTTTAAAGTATCAGATGACCCTGAAGAGAACCAAAATTTGGCTAAAGATAAAAAGTACGATAAGATAAAAGAGAAGTTGAAAAAAGAGATGAAAGCTAAAATGGGCTTTGATCTTTAAAATTACAAATCTATGGGTTTAAAATCAATACAAAATATTGCACTGATCGGAGCTACTACTTTGCTTCCTGTTAGTGGAATTGCTAAAGAAAAAGCAAAAGCTGAACGTCCGAATATAATTTTTATTCTTTCTGATGATCATGGTAGAGGAGCTGTTAGTGCTTATGGTGGGATAAATGCGAAATTAGCACCTACACCAAATATTGACAGACTTGCAAATGAAGGTGCAATCTTTGACAATATGATTTGTACCAATGCCATTTCAGGACCGAGCCGTGCATGTATGATTACTGGAAAATACAGTACTACTAATGGATTTTATCAGAATGAGGGAGGTATTAAGTTTGATGATACTCAGATTACATCTCCTGAAATTCTTAAGGCTAATGGTTATACAACCGCATTATTTGGTAAGTGGCATTTGTATAATCAGCCAAAAGGTTTTGACTATTTTAAGATACATGATGATCCAAGTCAGCAAGGAACATACTGGGATCCGTTGTTTAATACCAATGGTGTAAAAGCAACAGAAAAAGGGTATGCTACTAATATCAATACAAATGATGCACTTGCGTGGTTGGATGAAGGACGCGATAAGTCGAAACCTTTCTGCCTGATGCTGCATTTTAAAGCGCCACATCGTCCATGGCAACCTGATTCTATGTACATGGATCTTTTCAATGATGTAGAATTTCCATATCCTGAAACATTTAACGATGATTACGCTGGTCGTGAGAAAACGTTAGGAGAGAATATGGCAACAATCGAAAACCACCTTTCACGCGGAGACCTTAAACAAACTCCTCCGGAAGGACTTTCTAAAAAGGAGCAAAACAAGTGGTTATGGTGGGGTGGATCCGGGAAAAATCAGTTCTGGACTCCTGATTCTTCACTTCAGGGTGCAGAACTAAAAAAATGGAAATATCAGACCTACCTTAAGAATTACCTTCGTTGCGTAAGATCAGTAGATGACAATGTGGGACGTGTTCTGGAATATCTTAAACAGAACGGACTTGACGAAAATACGATCGTTATTTATATGGGTGATCAGGGATTTTTCCTTGGCGAACACGGTTTATATGACAAACGCTGGATGTACGAAGAAGCGATTCAAATGCCTTGTCTTGTGAGATATCCAAATGGAATCAAGTCTCAGACAAAAGTTAAGTCTCTTGGCCTGAATGTAGATATTGCACCAACATTGCTTGATTATGCAGGTGTTTCTGTACCAAAAGAAATGCAGGGGGTATCACTTCGTCCGTTACTTGAAAATGAAAATAAGGCAGAAAATAAATGGAGAAAGTCTGCTTATTATCAATATTTCGAATATCCAAAATGGCATAATGTTCAGCCTCATTATGGCGTTCGTACAGATCGTTTCAAGTTGATTCACTTTTACTACAATGTTGATGTATGGGAATTTTACGACCTTGAAAATGATCCCAAAGAAGTGAAAAATCAAATTAACAATCCGGCTTATGCCAAAGAGATTGCAAATCTTAAAAAAGAAATTGTCAAGTTGCAAAAGCAATATAACGACAATCTTTCACTGCCTGCCAGAAGAGAGTTGACAGACAGATATATGCTTAAATATTAATATACTTTTTAAAACCTGTTGGATAACATGATGAATAGAATAGTAAGCGGGACGGTTTTGTCTTTTTGTGCTCTGAGCTTGTTTGCTGCAAACAAACCTTTGTATAAAGATGCGAAACAACCTGTCCCGAAACGTGTTGAAGATTTGATGTCGCGCATGACATTAGAAGAAAAAGTAGCTCAGATGTGTCAGTATGTAGGCTTTGAACATATCAAAGACACTGAAGCTAAGTTCAAAGGAAAGGTTTCTAAGAACAATGATGCAAACGGTTTTTACAAGACGCATACTATCGAAGACCTTACCCGAATGACAGAGCAGGGGATGATCGGATCATTCCTTCATGTTGTTACTCCGGAAGAGGGAAATCATCTGCAAAGTCTGGCTCAGAAAAGCCGTTTGCAAATACCTCTTATCATAGGTATCGATGCAATTCACGGGAATGCACTGTGTAGTGGAGCCACAGTTTATCCTACCCCTATTGGTCAGGCTGCATCTTTTGACACGCTTGCAGTAGAAAAAGCAAGTAAAGAAACAGCTCTTGAAATGCGTGCAAGTGGTTCTCACTGGACTTTTACTCCTAATATTGATGTTGCCAGAGATGCCCGTTGGGGACGAATTGGTGAGACATTCGGAGAAGATCCGTATCTGGTTGGACGTATGGGTGTTGCTACGGTACGTGGTCTTCAGGGAAAAGATATGAACGGACAAGATGTTGTTGTTTCCTGTGCGAAACACCTTTTGGCTGGAAGTGAGCCTTCAAATGGCACAAATGCTGCTCCTATGGATGTATCGGAACGTACATTGCGTGAAGTGTATCTACCTCCTTATAAAGCGGCAATCCAGGAAGCGAATATCTATTCTTTGATGGCAGCACATAATGAGTTGAACGGAATCCCTTGTCATGCCGATAAATGGTTGATGGAAGATCTTATGCGTAAGGAATATGGCTTCAATGGGTTCATCGTGAGTGACTGGATGGACATCGAGCGCATTCATGAACTTCATAAAGTTGCCCCAACAATGATAGATGCATATTGGGAAACAGTGAATGCCGGTATGGATATGCACATGCATGGTCCCGGATTTCAGGAAGGTGTGGTTGAACTTGTAAAGAAAGGTCGTCTTTCGGAAGAACGCATCAATCAGTCTTGCGCTCGTATTCTCGAAGCTAAGTTTCGTCTTGGACTTTTCGAAAATCCTTATGTAGATGTAAAGAAGGCAAAGAAAACCTTCTTTGATGCTCAGCATCAGCAAACGGCATTGAAGATGGCTGAAAATTCAATTGTTCTTCTTAAGAATGAGTCTCTGTTGCCATTAGATCTTTCAAAATATAAAAACATCCTGGTTACAGGTCCTAATGCTAACAGTCATGCTGTATTGGGCGACTGGACTCTTGAGCAGCCGGAAGAGAATGTTGTAACCATTCTTGAAGGAATTCAGAATGCGGCAGCAAAAAATGCTGTAAACTTCCTTGATCTGGGTACAGATGTCAGAGCAAAATATCCTGAGAAAATTAAAGAAGCAGCGGCAATGGCTGCTAAATCAGATCTTGCAATTGTCGTTGTGGGTGAGAACCCGTTACGCTATCAGAAAGAAAAATCTACCGGAGAGAATGTGGATAGAATGAGTCTTGATTTATTGGGTGATCAGGAACAGTTGATTAAAAGAATTCAGGCAACCGGGGTGCCTACAATTGTTGTGTTGGTTGGAGGTCGTCCACTGAGTATTAACTGGACAGCTCAGAATGTTCCTGCTATTATTCAGGCATGGGAGCCTGGTTCTTTTGCCGGAACAGCCGTTGCGAATATCATCACCGGTAAAGTAAACCCTTCGGCTAAATTACCGGTTTCTATTCCACGTCACTCGGGTCAGATTCAGATGATTTATAATCATAAACCATCTCAGTATTTCCATAAATATAAAGATGGATTAAGCACACCGCTTTATCCTTTTGGTTATGGTTTAAGCTATACAACATTCAAGTATTCTGATTTGAATTTGTCTACTGCTAAAATTCGTCCTGACGGAAATCTTGAGGTTTCTGTGACTGTTCAGAATACAGGTAAAGTTTCGGGTACTGAAATTGTCCAATTGTATATCAGAGACATGTACAGTTCGGCTACACGCCCGGTAAAAGAAATGAAAGATTTTGCTCGTGTTGAGCTGAATCCGAATGAAAAAAAGGTGGTTAAGTTTATTGTTACACCGGATAAGTTGGCTTATTATGACAGAGCTATGAATTTTGGAGTTGAAAAAGGAGACTTCCAGGTAATGGTTGGTTCATCTTCATTAGACAAAGATCTTCTGAAAGCTGATTTTGAGGTTTATTAGTTAGTTGGTGACCAAGAAGCTGTTTTGTTTTTCTAAGCACTTTGCATAAAAGCAATGAAGCTTCTAAAAATAGTCGGGATTGTTCTGGTGATTTATCTCTCAGAACATCCCGGTTATTATCATTTATATTCATTATACAAATATCTGATACTATTATATATGCGAAAAATCTACCTCATATTATTACTTTCTATTTTAAACCTTCTTCCTTGTCTTTCTCAATCCCCGGTTCCGGCTCATACATCCTCTTTTATAACAGGACTGAACGGGCGTTCAACAGAGGGTCCTTCCTGGGATGATGCTGATTTTATCGGACTCGTGCATAAAATGAATCCCTCATGGATGAGATATCCTGCCGGAACTCAGGCAAATTATTGGGATTGGCGGACCGGAACATTCATAGAGGGAAGTGGTAAACTCCCGAAATATAAATTTACGATCGAACAATGCGTAAACGGAATCCCCCCGGAAACAAAATTGATTTATGTTGTAAATATGGCGCGGCCGACACCAGTTACCGGAGTTGCTCTGGATGCTCCTTCTGAAGTTCTGACCAGTGAATCTACACTGCGTAAGAAAGCGCAGGATATACTTGAAGCGTTAGCACACTTCAAAGATCTGGGACATTTACCTGAAGTGGTTGAGTTTGGTAATGAGTTCTATTTTGACAATGAACATGCGGCTATTTATGCAAGAAATAATGCTTTATACATTGCACATGCAAAGATCTTGAGTGAAATTATAAAGACTCATTATCCTTCAATAGACATTATTCTTTGTATGACCAAATACGGAACAAATGGAAGAGATGAATGGAATTCGGCCATTACCGGTGCCTTGAATTCAGATCTATTATTTTCATCTCGTATTTCGGGAGTCGTTCAGCACCATTATCTTAGTGAGAACTATGGCAGTCAGGTCGTTATTTTTGATGATGAAACCTCGGAGTTGGCTATAAACGAAGCGCTTACTTATGTGCGTGAGCAAAATGAACTTAACAGACAATTTCTTCCATCTCATCTCAAACTCTGGTTAACAGAATATGGAGCTTCCAAAAATAATGCTTCCGGTACATGGGCATCTGGTATCCGTTCTGTTTTAATGTCTCTGGCGTGGCTCGAAAGCAGCCAGTCTGTAGAATCCATGCTTTATCACCATGTTACAGCAGAGCCTGATGTTATTCAAAAACTCTCGTCTCCTGTTTGCGGACCGGTAGGTGTTGCTTTTGGACTTATGATGAATGCCTGTAAAGGGAAATATCTATACGAAAAAATTGAGTTCTCAGATCCGGCTCTTTATGGATTTCGGATATCAAATGCGCTTAAATCGGGTATTCTTATTGTCAATACCTCCCGAAAGAGTATCGGTA
>JBOFDD010000374.1:0-6491 GCA_051646645.1 Bacteroidales bacterium
GATTCGTAGTAACCGATTACATAATTCAATCTTTCGTCTTCACTAAATTTTCTGTTTACACTCATAATTGTTATTGTATTTGTGTCAACTTTTTTCAGTATAAGACATATCGAAATCACTTAAGTGATTTTCCGCATCGGCTTAAGTGAATTTTCTGAACCGAACGGGAAGGAACAAGCACCAGCTAACGCTTATCCGCTACAAATATGAGGTAATTCTATATCAGCTCCTTATATCGTTTTTGCCAAAGCAAATTACTGAGCAGAACTACGCTACAACGCCTTCATCTTACGCTCATAAAAGCGACAATAGGGAGTTAATCCACAGGATTCACATTTGGGTTTGCGGGCCAGACACACATATCGGCCATGAAGAATAATCCAGTGGTGAGCTATGGGGATCAGATCCGGGGAAATGTATTTGATTAATTTTTTCTCTGTTTCGAGCGGCGTTTTGGAATTAGTTGTAAGCCCGATACGATTAGAAACCCGAAACACATGTGTATCAACAGCCATACGGGGCTGCTGAAATATGACTGAAAGGATTACATTCGCTGTTTTACGTCCTACTCCCGGAAGTTTAATAAGATCTTTTTCCGTTGAAGGAACTTCTCCATTAAATTCGTCTACCAGAATGCGAGCCATCCCATGAAGATGCTTTGCCTTGTTATTGGGATATGAAACACTACGAATGAAAGAAAATATATCTTCTACTGATGCCTCAGCCAGTGCAAATGCATCCGGATATGCCTCAAAAAGTGCTGGAGTAATCATGTTGACTCTTTTGTCGGTACACTGCGCCGAAAGGATTACCGCAATAAGCAGCTGATAGGGATTTTCGTAATGCAGCTCGGTTTCGGCAACAGGCATTTCGCGCTGAAACCATTCGATTACCTTTTCGTATCTTTCTTTTATTTTCATCGGTTCCGGAATAGATTTGAAAAAAAATAATGGATAATTGATCAAACTACGTTTAAACAACTATCCATTATTAATTATATATTATCCATTTATAAAGCTATCAATGAGCTGATTCAAACTGACGCAGGAAGCGTACATCGTTTTCGGAGAATAAACGTAAGTCTTTTACCTGATATTTCAGGTTGGTGATACGTTCGATACCCATTCCTAATGCATATCCTGAATATTCTTTCGAATCAATACCACAAGCCTCAAGAACGTTTGGATCAACCATACCGCATCCAAGGATTTCTACCCATCCTGTGTGTTTACAGAAAGGACAACCTTTGCCACCACACAGATTACATGAAATATCCATTTCCGCCGATGGTTCTGTGAACGGGAAGTATGACGGACGCAAACGAATTTTTGTATCGGCACCAAACATCTCTTTCGCAAAGTAAAGAAGAGCTTGTTTCAGATCGGCAAACGATACATTTTTATCTACGTACAAAGCCTCTACCTGATGGAAGAAACAGTGTGCACGATAAGAAATAGCCTCGTTACGGTAAACACGGCCCGGACAAATAATACGGATCGGAGGTTGTGATGTTTCCATCACACGAGTCTGAACAGATGATGTATGCGTACGCAACAACACATCCGGAGAACGCTGAATAAAGAATGTATCCTGCATATCACGAGCCGGGTGATCATCGGCAAAGTTCAGAGACGAAAACACATGCCAGTCGTCTTCGATTTCAGGACCTTCTGCAATCGTAAATCCAAGGCGTGCGAAGATGGCACAAATTTCGTTCTTCACAATAGAAAGCGGATGGCGTGTGCCAAGTGCGATCGGATAAGCCGTACGGGTTAAGTCTTCAGAATCATCTGCAACTACAGCATTTTCAAAGCTTTCTTTCAAAGCATTGAGTTTTTCGGTAGCAGCTTCTTTCAGGTTGTTCAGAAGTTGTCCTACTTCACGTTTCTGATCAGCAGGTACATTTCTGAAATCACTGAATAAAGAAGTAATTTCACCTTTCTTACTTAAGTATTTGATGCGTAACGCTTCGATCTCTTCTAAGTTTGTTACAGACAGATTTTCGATCTCCTGTAACAATGCTTCTATTTTTTGTTGCATAATTTCCGTAGATTTCTTCAATTCTACTGCAAACCTACACAATAATTTCGAAACTTTCAACCAAAAAATAGTCATTTTGCGTGAGGAGATGACCGCAAAGTAAATTTTCGAAAAAAAGAAAGCGGTGAGATATTAATAAAATACCTCACCGCTTCATTATGAAGTGTATTTAACCGTCAAAATTAAAGTAAATCAACGCTTCGTTTGATAAAGTTACTTAATGCTTCACCTTTAAGTTGTCCGTTAGACAAAAGAGCAATATCAATAAGCTGTCTTACCAGTTTGTTGTCAGAAGCATATCGTCCAAGAACCGCAGCTCTTTCTTTGCCCAGCTCTTCAAGTTGTTGAGCCGTTTTCTTAAGATCTTCTTTCTCGATAACCGGAATTTCGTCTTCTTTCTTATTAGCATGAGTAGCATTGAGTGCTTTCTGATACTCTTCAAGCGAATGGATTTTTTCGACAACCGGTTTCAACTCCTGGCCACAAGCTGATGCTTCGTCTTCAAGAATACGTTTTGTAACCGGGTGATCAGCATTAATAACCATATTGAATGTTTCAGGCATTTCGCCGTAGAAACTATACATTGGATTCATTGCTGCCATTTCTTTCATACGACGAACAAACTCTGCCTGAGTGATCATAACGGGCTGAGCCGACTCGCCCAATGCTTCGAAAGAAACAGTAAATTCTGTTTTCTCAAGTTTTGGCATCTGAGATTTAAACATCAGATCCAGATTGGTTTTCTGATCTTCTGTAAGCGTTACTTCGGCACGATGCTCTTTCTTGATAATATTGTCAATAACATCGCTGTCGACACGTACAAACTGTGTTTTCTCAAGTTTGTGTTCCATTTTAGACGCCAGGTGAGTATCAAGCTGACCATCCATCAGAAGAACGTCGTATCCTTTTGCCTTAGCAGCTTCGATGTAGCTGAACTGAGAATCCTTATCGGTTGTGTAAAGGTAGATCAGATTTCCTTCTTTATCGGTCTGACTCCCTTCGGTAAGTGTTTTGTATTCATCAAGTGTATAGAACTTGTTGTCTACATTTTTAAGCATCAGGAATTTTTCGGCTCTTTCGCTGAATTTCTCATCGGTAAGCATTCCGTACTGAACAAAAATCTTAAGATCATCCCATTTCTCTTCGAACTTCGCCCGATCCTGGTTGAAGATTTCCTGAAGACGATCTGCCACTTTTTTGGTAATGTGGTTTGAGATTTTCTTCACGTTGCTGTCGCTCTGCAAATAAGAGCGGGATACGTTCAGCGGAATATCCGGTGAGTCAATCACGCCGTGAAGCAGAGTAAGGAATTCAGGCACGATACCCTCAACCGAATCTGTCACAAACACCTGGTTGCAGTATAACTGAATTATGTTGCGTTGCAGCTCCATGTTGTTGCGCACTTTCGGGAAATAAAGGATACCTGTAAGTTTGAACGGATAATCCACATTCAGGTGAATCCAGAACAACGGATCTTCGCCCATCGGATAAAGATCTTTGTAGAACTTTTTATAATCCTCTTCAGTCAGGTCGGAAGGTCTGCGAGTCCATGCCGGATTGGTATCGTTGATCTGATTATCCTCGTCGGTATCGACATATTTACCATCTTCCCACTCTTGTTTTTTACCGAAAACAACCGGTATGGCAAGGAAGCGGCAATATTCTTTCAAAAGCTCTTCGATTTTTTCTTTCTGAAGAAACTCTTTGTTTTCGTCGTCGATATAAAGTACGATATCGGTTCCTCTTGAAGGTTTATCAACCTCCTCGATTTTATATTCAGGTGTACCGTCGCAGCTCCATTTTACAGCTTTGGCTCCCTCTTTGTAAGAATGAGTTATGATTTCCACTTTTTTAGAAACCATGAATGATGAATAGAATCCCAGACCAAAATGTCCGATGATTGCATTTGCATCATTTTTATATTTTTCAAGAAACTCTTCGGCTCCGGAGAAGGCAATCTGATTGATGTATTTATCAATTTCTTCGGCAGTCATACCGATCCCATTGTCCGAAACGGTAAGCGTACCTTTGTCGGCATCAAGCTTAACGCTCACTTTAAGATCGCCAAGTTCGCCTTTAAACTCACCAACCGAAGCCAGAGTTTTAAGTTTTTGAGAAGCATCAACTGCGTTAGAAACCAGCTCACGAAGGAAAATATCGTGATCGCTGTATAAGAATTTTTTAATAATCGGGAAGATGTTATCCGTAGTAACACCAATATGACCTTTTTGCATACGTTTATTTAATGAGTTTTTCCAAAAAATGAAGGGCTATGAACTAAGAACTTAAGATCGCTCTTAGTCCGAAATTCATAGCCCTTCGTATTATTTATTCAAGATTACTTCACTTCTTCGAAGTCAACGTCGGTTACACCACCATCGTTTTTAGGACCTTGTTCCTGACCCGGATTTGGCTGTGCACCACCGTCTTGTGGCTGAGCATTGTAGATATCCTGAGAGATAGCGTGCAGTGCATTGTTCAATTCAGACATTGCATTGTCGATACCAGCGATATTCTGATTTTTATGCTCTTCTTTCAATTTAGCCAAGGCTGCTTCAACCGGAGCTTTTTTGTCTGCAGGAATCTTATCACCAAGATCTTTCAATTGTTTCTCAGTCTGGAAGATCATTGAATCTGCCTGATTCAATTTTTCTACTTTTTCTTTTTCGCGAGCATCTGCATCTGCATTTGCTGCTGCTTCTTCTTTCATTCTCTGAATTTCAGCATCAGAAAGTCCTGATGAAGCTTCGATACGGATATTTTGTTGTTTACCTGTACCTTTATCTTTAGCTGTTACGTTAAGGATACCATTCGCATCGATATCAAAGATAACTTCGATCTGAGGTACACCACGTGGAGCTGATGGAATTCCGTCTAAGTGGAAACGTCCGATTGATTTGTTCTGATTAGCCATTGGACGCTCACCCTGAAGAATGTGAATTTCTACCGATGGCTGATTGTCAGATGCTGTAGAGAACACTTCTGATTTCTTAGTAGGAATAGTTGTATTCGCTTCGATCAGTTTAGTCATCACACCACCCATAGTTTCGATACCTAATGAAAGTGGAGTAACGTCAAGCAATAGAACGTCTTTCACATCTCCTGTCAATACACCACCCTGAATAGCAGCACCTACGGCTACAACTTCATCCGGATTCACCCCTTTAGAAGGAGATTTACCGAAGAATTTCTGAACGATTTCCTGAATTGCAGGGATACGTGTAGAACCACCCACAAGGATTACTTCGTCAATTTCAGATGTATTCAAACCAGCATCTTTCATTGCTTGTTTACATGGCTCAAGAGTAGCCTGGATCAATTTGTCAGCCAATTGTTCGAACTGAGCACGAGTTAACGTTTTAACCAAGTGTTTTGGAATTCCGTTAACCGGCATGATATATGGCAGATTGATCTCTGTTGAAGTCGAGCTTGAAAGTTCGATTTTCGCTTTCTCTGCCGCTTCTTTCAAACGCTGAAGAGCCATTGGATCCTGACGTAAGTCAATTCCTTCATCAGCTTTGAATGAATCTGCTAACCAGTCGATAATCACCTGGTCAAAGTCGTCACCACCAAGGTGAGTATCACCGTTTGTAGAACGAACCTCGAATACACCGTCACCAAGCTCAAGAATAGAGATATCGAATGTACCACCACCAAGGTCGAATACAGCGATTTTCATATCCTTGTGAGCTTTGTCAAGCCCGTATGCCAAAGCAGCAGCAGTAGGCTCGTTCACAATACGCTGAACTTTAAGACCTGCGATTTCACCTGCTTCTTTTGTAGCCTGACGCTGAGCATCGTTGAAGTAAGCAGGAACTGTAATAACTGCATCAGTTACTTCTGTTCCAAGATAATCTTCTGCTGTTTTCTTCATTTTCTGAAGAACCATTGCAGAAATTTCCTGTGGAGTATATAAGCGACCATCTATGTCAACACGAGGCGTATTATTATCACCACGAACAACTTTATATGGTACGCGAGAGATTTCTTTTTGTACTCGATCGTAAGTTTCACCCATGAAACGTTTGATAGAGTAAATTGTATTTACAGGATTAGTGATAGCCTGACGTTTAGCAGGATCACCTACTTTTCTTTCACCACCTTCAACAAAGGCTACAATTGAAGGAGTCGTACGACGACCTTCGCTGTTTGCAATAACAACCGGTTCGTTACCTTCCAATACGGCAACACAAGAGTTGGTTGTACCTAAGTCAATTCCAATAATCTTTCCCATAATGATATATGTTTAGTTTTAAATTTCTATATATGATTTGCAGCCCTTTATTTCGGACTACATCTATCGTAATTGCAAAGTGTGTGCCAAACCCGGAAGAGCTTTTTTTTTAATATAAAATGGAATTATTGACAGTTTGCAGAGGAAAAATCCATATTAAGACTAGAAAAATAAGACAAAATGACAGAAATAAACACTAAAAATGTCACTCACCCTC
>JBOFDD010000375.1:0-15847 GCA_051646645.1 Bacteroidales bacterium
TGCATTCCCGTGCGCATCGGAAATTCAGCGCATGCGCATCGGATGAGAAAAAGATACGGTTGAAAAAATAAATCATGCCTTTGAAAGAAATAATCCCCGCTTTATTCTGAATAGTAGATGCGAATGTTTGTTCGGGAACAAACGTATTAAAACGCCCCTTCATCCATTCTTATAAATAAGTAACATTCCAGTATTCGAGATTAACGAATCTGCCATTTGTCTATTAGCTGTCGCAATAAAATTGACCGAATATGCTTCCTGATATTTGTTTTTCAATTAACTTTGCAACAGCGGTAAAATTTACAGCCGTAAAAAAGCAACGCTTATGAAATTCTACAATCGAACTACAGAAATCGCAGATTTACAACGCCTAAAGGAGATGTCATATACAGATCACTCCAAGCTAACTGTTCTAACCGGAAGACGTAGAATAGGAAAAACATCACTAATTCTCAATGCACTCCGGGAAGAAATAATTGTTTATCTTTTTGTGAGCCGCAAGAGCGAATCAGATCTTTGCAATGGATTTTGTGCAGAGATTGAAAAAATATTCCAAATATTTGTTCCACGAATGAGCTCATTTACAGAAATATTCCGCTTTTTGCTTGAACAAGGAAAAACAAAAAAATTTACTCTTGTAATTGATGAGTTCCAGGAATTCATGAACATCAATGAATCGATATATAGCGATATTCAAAATTATTGGGATCAATACAGAGCATCTACTTACATAAACTTCATAGTAAGTGGCTCAATCTATTCGCTGATGACTAAGATATTTCAGGATAAGAAAGAACCGTTGTTCGGTCGCGCCGATGCAATGATGAAGCTTACGCCATTTACTACCTCTGTACTAAAAGAGATAATGAATGATTACAAACCGGGTTATACTCAGGATGAGCTACTGGCACTGTATACTTATACCGGAGGTATTCCTAAATATGTAGAATTGTTAGTTGATAATAAGGCACTGACTATACCGAATATGATAAAGTATATTTGCCAAAGCGACTCGCCATTTATTGATGAAGGCCGAAATTTGCTCATCCAGGAATTTGGCAAGAAATATGGCAACTACTTCTCAATTTTAGATGCCATCTCTTCAGGGATGAACACGCAAGCCCAGATCGAGTCATTCATGGGTGAAAAAAGCATAGGAGGACAACTTAGTAAACTTGAAACAGTCTACGAAGTGATTAAGAAGCAACGACCAATATTCGCAAAAGAAGGATCGCAAAGTGTAAGGTATGAAATTTCTGATAACTTTCTTCGATTCTGGTTTCGTTATATAGAGCGTAACCGATCGATCATTGAGCTCGGAAACTTTCAGGGATTAGCCAAACTTATCCACGCTGATTATACTACTTATTCCGGTAAAACCCTTGAGCTATACTTCAAACAAAAGCTTCAGGAGAGCTACGACTACCGTGCCATTGGCTCCTGGTGGGAGCCAAAAGGCGAACAGCATGAAGTGGACATTGTGGCTATCTCTCTTGACAATAAAACGGCATATGTCGCTGAGGTAAAACGTCAACGCAAAAACTTTAAACCAGATGCTTTTGATTCTAAAATCCAGATACTGCAAACGAAAGTGCTTAGTAAGTATTGTATCAAATCGGCTTGTCTGGATTTAGATGATATGTAAATAAAATCGGCCCCGGTGTATATAATACGCATGACCCTGATCATCGCATTTTAAATGCCTGAACATAGATCGGGATGCCAACTTTTTTATAACTTGCAACGCAATAACAATGAAGTGATAAATTATGGAAAAACGTCCTCTTATTCTCATTACTAACGATGATGGCTATTCTGCCAAAGGAATCGAAACATTAATTCGTGCTGTATGTCATTTTGGAGATGTAGTAGTTGTAGCTCCTGATGGACCGCGCTCGGGTATGTCAAGCGCAATTACTTCAACAGTACCGCTTCGTCTTACCAAAATTAAGGAAGTCGTAGAAGACTGCGATGTGAAAATATATAAGTGTTCAGGCACTCCGGTTGATTGTGTTAAGATAGCATTGAATCAGCTTTTGCCTAAACATCCGGATATCGTTCTCTCGGGAATTAATCATGGATCAAACGCATCTGTAAACGTATTCTATTCAGGAACTATGGGTGCTGCTCTGGAAGGGTGCATCTGTCGCATTCCATCGATCGGATTCTCAATTTGCGATCACAGTCCTGATGCAGACTTCTCTCCTTTTATCGAATCAATCCGTAAAATTACAGCTGAAGTTCTTAAAAACGGACTACCGGAAGGAATCTGTCTGAACGTGAACTACCCACGTGTAGATGCACCTACCGGGACTAAAGTTTGTCGTCAGGCCGACACATTCTGGTCGGAAGAGTTCGAAGCCTGTGTAGATCCTCACGGAAAAAACTACTACTGGCTTACAGGAATGCCGGTGAACCGCAAACCTGAGCTGGATAATACAGACGATTTCTGGTTAGAAAAAGGATATGCTACTATTGTTCCAACCCGAATAGATTTGACTGCTGACGAATTCATCCACGAATTCGCATCCCGAATGAAATAAATTAAGAATGAAATATTATCTGATTGCCGGTGAGGCTTCGGGCGACCTGCATGCCTCACATCTGATGAGCGCATTAAAGGAACTTGACCCGAATGCAGAGTTTCGCTACTTCGGTGGCGATGAGATGCAAAAAGCCGGAGGGACGCTTGTTAAGCATTACCGCGAAATGGCTTTTATGGGATTCGTAAGTGTGGCACTTAATCTGCGCACCATTTTAAGAAATATGAGGGAATGCGAAAAAGATATTCGCGATTTCCGTCCCGATGTGGTTATTCCGGCTGATTATCCGGGATTCAACCTGAAGATTGCCAAATTCGTACACGACGAACTAAAGATACCGGTATATTATTTTATATCGCCTAAAATATGGGCATGGAAAGAAGGGCGAATCAAGGCTATCCGCAAATATGTGGATAAGATGCTTTCCATACTTCCATTTGAGGTTGACTATTTTAAAAAGCATAACTACAAGGTTGATTATATCGGTAATCCTACGCTGGACGAGGTATATCATTATCTGAACGGAAGTCCGGAGAAGATACAGCGCGATAAACCTGTTCTGGCTATTCTTTGCGGAAGCCGTAAGCAGGAGATCAAGGACAATCTGCCTAAAATGCTAAAAGCGGCTGCCCGATATCCGGATATTCATCCGATCATTGCAGGAGCTCCGGGTATTGATCCCGAATATTACAAAGCTTTCATGGAAGGGAGTCCGGTCGAAATTCAATTCGGTTGTACGTATCAGATCCTGAATTCCGCTCATGCAGCTATGGTTACTTCGGGTACGGCGACTCTGGAAACGGCTCTGTTCAATGTGCCGCAACTGGTCTCGTATTATCTGGGAGGAGGAGTAATTTTCTATACGATTATGGAAAAGATGCTTAAGGTTCCTTACGTATCGCTGGTAAATCTGATTGCTGATAAGCCTGTTGTGAAAGAACTTCTTGGTTACAAAGCTACAGAAGAAGCACTTACAGAGGAGCTTGGCAAACTGATTCAGAATGATGTTTATCGGGGTAAATTGATGCAGGGCTATGATCTGGTCAGAGAAAGACTTGGTAAACCCGGCGCACCACAACATGCCGCAAAAGCAATTGTTGATGCTTTACAGAAGAGATAAAAAAGAGGAGAACCCGATAAAGTTATATCAGACTTATCGGGTTCTTCGTTTTTTTATAATGAGGTCATCTCGACTTTTGGAAACGTCGAAAATAGTTTCTAAAAGCCCCCATGTCGTTATTAATTTTGCCTCTTTCTGCCTCATTTTTCACTTTATTATCTTGCAATAGCCCGCTATTGCAAGATAATAAAGTGAAAAATGAATTTGAAACAGACTAAAATTAATTAACGCCCAAAAGCCGAGATGACCTCAATATTATTCTCATCAAATACAAACCTATCAATAAGATCAAAATAGATTCTACAAACCAAACCATCTTTAAATTGGACTTAGTCGTAAGTAGCCTGTCCACAGTGATTAAAAGCAGCATTACGATTACTGAAACGAGTATTAAAATTAAACTAAAAGATGTCCACCCGGACTGAATGTATAATATGTATAAAATCGTCAATACAGGAGCCAAAAGTAAAACGTGAGTAATTCTAAATCTTTTCATCTTCTGCTTTTTGAAATAATTTGACCTTGAGGAGCAATTACATGACTTATAATAAAAAGAAGAAGCAGAACTGCGCAAATAAATTACACGGTTCTGCTTCTTTATCTTACTTCACCTGCATACGATCCGAGAATACGGCTAATCCGCCCTCTCCCGTTTCTTTGTACAAGCTTGGAATATCTTGTCCCGTCTGACGCATCACCTCAACCACACGGTCGTAGCTTACGCGGTGTTTGCCATCAGAGAAAGTAGAATAAGCATTCGAATCAAGTGCACGTGCAGCTGCATGGGCATTACGTTCGATACAAGGTATCTGAACCAGACCGCAAACAGGGTCACAGGTCAGACCTAAATGGTGTTCCAGCCCCATCTCAGCTGCATACTCGATCTGAGCCGGAGTTCCTCCGAAAAGCTGAGTTGCAGCAGCAGCAGCCATAGCACAGGCAACCCCGACTTCACCCTGACAACCCACTTCGGCACCCGAAACTGATGCATTGCTTTTAGCAACCAGCCCGAATAATCCGGCTGTAGCCAGTGCACGCAGGATTCTGAAATCACTGAAATCACGTGTTTTCTGCAAATAGTAAAGAACAGACGGAAGTACACCCGAAGATCCGCATGTCGGAGCCGTAACAATTCGTCCACCCGCGGCATTCTCTTCCGAGGCTGCCAGTGCATAAGAGAATACAAGACCACGACCTCGCATGGCATCGCTGTATCCTTTTGCACGAATGTGATAGTCTCCGGCTTTACGTCTTACACCAAGTCCTCCCGGCAAAACACCTTCGGCTTCAAGTCCGCGCTGGATAGCTTCTTTCATCACAGTCCATACTTCGGCCAGATAATCCCAGATCTGTTTACCTTCACGTTCCTCTACATACTCCCAGTAACTCTTTCCGGTACGTTCGCACCAGTTCTGAATATCCTGGATTTTATCCATTTCGTAAACCGAATCATCAATCTTCACAATAGAACCTTCGGCAGCCAGTGAACCGCCACCGATACTATAAGTTGTCCAGGAATCGATGCAATTATCCTCGCGGTCAAAAGCTTCGAACTTCATACCATTCGGGTGGAAGGGTAAAAATACCTTCGGCTCCCAGATAATGGTTGTCGGAGCATGCAGCTCCAGTGTTTCGAGAATTGCCACATCGGTTAAGTGACCTTTACCTGTAGCAGCCAGACTTCCGTAAAGCGTCACTTCGAAATGAACGGCTTCGGGATTTCTTTTCATAAACATTTCTGAAGCGACTTTTGGTCCCATCGTATGACTGCTGGATGGGCCATGACCGATACGGTAAACAGTTTTTATCGATTCCATTCTACTTATACTCCTATTCTTTGTGTATTCCTTTAATTTGTATATCCGATTTTGCTAAGCTACCGATACAGGAATTCCTGCATCAATAAGGGATTGCGCTATTTCTTCAAGTTCTTCGCGCGAAACTTTTGATAAGTTTTTTTCGGGAGTAGGGCGATCCAACGAGTAAATCATCACCGACTGAGGACGAAGTTCCAGCACAATTTTATACCAGGCATCCAGCTCTTCCGGTGTTGTATTATCAATCACCTCTCCGTTATGCATACCACGTAAGAACATAGTCTGCATAATAAATTTACCTTCGAACTTCTTCAATTCCTCAATCTGATGAGCGATGCTGTAAGAAGGTGAATTCGGAACATCAATCAGGCGAACCATACGATCCGTTCCGCCGTCTAATTTAAGAATATTATTGTCAACTTTCAAAAGAGTTTCAAATACTTTTTGATTGCTGATCTTAGTTGCATTCGAAAGCACCGAAATCTTCGCATTCGGGAAGTAACGATTACGCAGCTCAACGGTATCGGCTATAATTTCGGCAAACTGAGGGTGTAGTGTCGGTTCGCCATTACCGGCGAATGTAAACACATCCGGAGTAACTCCTTCTTCTGTCATAGCAATCAGCTTTTCTTCGAGATAACGTTTCACCTCATCCCGCGATGCCAGCCGGGTACCACTACCCTGACTATTATATCCGCATTCACAATAAATACAATCAAAAGAGCAGACTTTCCCATCAACCGGAAGCAGATTAATGCCCAGTGACACACCTAATCGTCTGCTATGAATAGGTCCGAAAATAACTTCATTGAATAACATAAGCAGTTGGTTTATTCAATTAATAACTTAAAGTTTGCAGCTTTAGTTCGCGCTTTTAACCACTCTTCAAGACGTTTACGGGAATTTTCATCCGGCAGTTTCTCGAAAGTAACAATAGCAAACGTAGTTGTATCTTTGGATTGTTGAGTCAGATTATAATCAATACCCTTAGAGAAAGAGAGACTCCTTACCATCGGGAACAGCGCTTTCATCTCCGGAGCAATTTCATAGCTTTTACGCATCAGTGTTTCATAAGAAGAAAGTTCATCGTTCAGCAAAGCCACCTGTACTTCCTTCTCTTTAAGAGCTCTTTCATTATTCTTATAGAAATCTTCGAGCACCATTGCTTTCAGCGTAGTAATATCCGCATTCTCTGCTCCACCCTGAGAAATCAGCAACTCTGCATCCTGAAGATTATATTTACTCATCTTCATCCGCGCATTTTCAAGTTCCTTCTGAGTAATGCTCTGCCCGATAAATGCAACCTGAATCGTTTTCTTTCCGGTAGCGGTTATGTTTTTATTTACAATTTGAGTTCCCGGAAAATTTAGTTCTTCTTTCACAAAATGATTCGCACGTTTTTCAAACACACTTTCTTTAACCATGTTATAACTGATCCAGAAACTTGGTGTAAGCGTAAGAACAACTGTCGTAGTGACAATGCGGCTAACGTGTTTTGCGCGGTCGGGATTAATAAAATCCTTTTTAGGGAACTTCATAATCTGCACACCCAGATAGGTAGCCAGACTGATAAATACCGAATTGATAAAATATAAATAGAATGCACCGAAGAAGAACGACCACTGAGCCGTTGCCAGTCCGTATCCTGCCGTACATAACGGAGGCATCAGGGCTGTAGCAATAGCTACACCCGGAATAACATTTCCTTTTTCTTTTGCCGAACCGGCTACTATTCCCGCCATACCACCAAAGAAGGCGATAAGTACGTCATAAATTGTCGGAGTTGTACGCGCCAGCAGCTCTGAACGGGCTTCATTCATAGGAGTAATAAAGAAATAAAGAGCAGCAGTAAGCATACTGAATAAGGTAGCAATACCTAAGTTCTTCAACGATTTATTTATCAGTTCCAGATCATTGATTCCTAAACCAAGACCGACACCCATGATCGGACCCATCAGAGGTGAAATGAGCATGGCTCCAATAATTACAGCCGTAGAGTTGGTATTTAGTCCAAGCGATGCTATGAATATAGCAAAGATCAATACCCACAGATTGACACCCTTAAACTCAACCCCTTTTTTTATTGATTCAATGGTCTCCAGATCATTGGATTTCTCTGAACTCATATCCAACCGCTCTTTCAGAAAAAAGCGGAAATCTCTTGCTATATTGCGAATATAACTCATACTACTTCAATCGTTTAGTTAACATTGATTTTAAATTTGAATATCCAATCTCCCGCTGGATAAATATTGCGATAAAAATAATCAAGATTACCGTATTCAATGCGAGTCTGAACAATAAATTATCGAAATAAAATAGTTTCTGACAAGCGTATAGAGCAATAAAGACTAATGTGTAAAGACCAATCCGTTTCATATCATACCGTATCGGGTAAATGCGTTGTCCGACCAGATAAGAAACGACCATAATCACGAAATATCCGGCTAATGTGGCATAAGCACTTGCCATATAACCATAGTGAGGAACAAACAGCACATTGATCAGTACGATAATAACGAAACTCAGCAACGAGAAATAAGCTCCCCATTGTGTTTTATCACATAGTTTATACCAGAACGAGAGATTGAAGAAAACACCAAAACACATTTCGGCAAGCATAACTACCGGAACAACTTTCAGCCCTTCGTAATACTCCTTCGAAACAATAAATTTCAGCAAATCCATATAGCCGGTAACTCCTAAAAAGATCAGATAGGTACAGACAACAAAGTAAAACATCGCCTGTGCATAAGCAGGACGTTTGTCTTCACCTTTATTATGTGCAAATACAAACGGCTCGTATGCAAAACGGAAAGCCTGAATAAACATCACCATTACAACGGCAATCTTGAAGTTTGCCCCGTATATTCCTAACTGATACAAAGCTTCATCCGGATCGGGAAACAGAAACGGGAAAAGCATTTTATCAATAGTCTGGCTCAATATGCCTGCAATTCCTAATATCAGAAGCGGGAAACAGTATTTCACCATCTGCTTCATCAGTTTTAAGTCCGGCATAATGAATGCTTTGGCATACTCCGGAAACATAAGGAAAGTAACCAGAATCGAACAAAGCAGATTAACCCCAAAGATATATCCGACCGAATAGTCCGGATTGTAGAACCACGAAATGAGCTCCGGATTGGATTTATAGATTACCGGACAAGCCAGAAACACAAAAAGATTCAGAATGATATTGGAGAATATCGAGAACAGCCGAAGACAAACAAACCGGATTGGCCGCTTTTTATAGCGCAGATAAGCAAAAGGAATAGCACTGAATGCATCCAGAGCTACAATCACAGCCATCATCAGAATGAAATCCTCTTTCCCCTGATAATCCATAGCCGAAGCGATCGGATGGATAAACAAGGAGATGCCGGCAAGAAAAACAGCCGACAAGAAGGCAACAAACCAGAACGATGAAGAATAGACTTTCTTCGAATCCAGCTCCGGCTTATTGGCAAAACGGAAGAACCCCGTTTCCATACCAAAAGTCAGTAATACCATCACAAATGCTGTCCACCCATACAGGTTAGTAACTATCCCATACTCATTGACGTTGGTCAGTACACGCACGTACATCGGCACCAGACACCAATTCAGAAAACGACCTATAATACTGCTCAATCCGTAGATAGCGGTATCCTTAGCCAAACTTTTTAATCCTGCCATACTTCTATCGAAAAAGAAAAAAGTTTACCACCGGAAGATTTGCAGCTTTTGTAAATCCTCCGGTACTAAACTTTCCTGTTATATTTTAAAACAATGAACCCTGATCTGTGGCACGTATACGCCCTAAATGCTCATAGGCAAGTTCCGTAACCTCACGCCCCCTTGGAGTACGTTTAATAAATCCTTCTTTAATCAGAAACGGTTCGTAGACCTCTTCCAGTGTTCCCGGATCTTCCCCTAATGCCGTAGCAATGGTAGTCAGACCTACCGGACCTCCGCGAAACTTATCCAGAATGGTAGTCAGAATCTTATTATCCACCTCATCCAGACCGAATTTATCTATATTCAAAGCTTCAAGTGCATAGCGGGCAATCTCCGTATCAATACGTCCGTTGCCTTTCACCTGAGCAAAATCACGAACCCTTCTGAGTAATGCGTTGGCAATACGCGGAGTTCCGCGGCTTCGCGAAGCAATCTCTCCGGCAGCCTCAATTGTACAGGCTACATTCAGAATATCAGCCGAGCGTTTCACAATACCCGAAAGCACTTTTGAGTCGTAATATTCGAGGTGACTGTTAATGCCGAAACGCGCACGTAAGGGTGAAGTAAGCAAACCACTGCGGGTTGTAGCTCCTACCAACGTAAACGGATTCAGGTCTATCTGAATCGATCGTGCACTCGGACCTTTATCAATCATAATATCAATACGGTAATCCTCCATGGCCGAATAGAGGTACTCTTCGACAATCGGACTCAGACGGTGAATCTCATCAATAAACAGGACATCGTTCTCTTCCAGACTCGTAAGAACACCTGCCAGATCACCCGGTTTATCCAGTACCGGCCCCGAAGTAACTTTAAAGCCGGCCCCCAGTTCATTGGCAATAATATTTGACAATGTGGTCTTTCCCAGACCGGGAGGGCCGTGCAGAAGCACATGATCCAGTGCCTCGCCGCGCATCTTAGCTGCCTGCACAAAAATCCGAAGGTTTTCAACAATCTTTTCCTGACCGTTGAAGTCCTCGAATTGCAAAGGGCGCAATGCTTTATCTATATCTTTCTCACGCTCCGTAGGACGGTATTCGTGAATATCGAAATTTTCTTCCATAATTCTGATTACATTACCCGACAAAGGTAACGAATCAAAAATAAGTTCTCTTCAGCTAAAACGAAAAAATAAAGCAGTTTACTTGGTCAGTTCATTTTTCTTCCCTTAATTTGCCGCTGTCAAATATATTATTTAACAAAAGGGGTGCCTAACTTTTCAGGCTGAGATCATACCCTATGAACCTGATGCGGTTAATGCCGACGTAGGAATTTGTTCATAGCTTTCTTTTCATCTTCGGATACACTGTATCCGTCTGCATGCCATTATATTCAAGGTATGCACTCCTTTATAAACTCTTTTTTTATGAACGTCAAACGTTATCCCGTTGCTCTGACGATTGCGGGTTCCGACAGTGGCGGAGGTGCGGGTATTCAGGCCGATCTGAAATCATTTTCAGCTTTGGGTGTTTACGGAACGTCTGTCATTACGGCTATAACGGCACAAAACACACAGGGGGTTACTGCTGTCGAATCGGTTACACCGGCGATGGTACGAGCTCAGGCGGAAGCCATCTTCAGCGACATTCATGTAGATGCCGTTAAGATCGGAATGCTTCATTCGCCTGAAATAATCCGTACCGTTGCAGCCTTGCTTGATACGTACAAGCCCACTTATGTTATACTCGATCCTGTGATGATCGCTACAAGCGGAGACAAACTTATACAGGACGATTGTGTAAATCTGATTCTGACTGAGCTTTTCCCGAAAGCCTCGCTTGTAACACCCAACCTGGACGAAGCAGAGTTCCTGACCGGAATGAAGATTCACGATACCAAAACACTGGAACTTGCCGGCAAAAAACTCCTTTCCTACGGATGCAAAGCTGTACTTATGAAGGGCGGACATCTCCCATCGGACGACATGACCGATTTGCTTATCTATCCGGATGGGACAACATACCCGTTTTCCGAAAAGAAAATTTCAAGCAAAAACACACACGGTACAGGCTGCACCTTCTCTTCGGCCATTGCAGCACACCTTTCGCATGGTCTTGACCTGAAAGACGCAGTAGCAAAAAGCAAATCGTATATCACGAAAGCGTTATTCAACGGAGCTGACATTCAAACCGGGAAAGGTCACGGACCGCTCAATCATTTCTTTCAACCCGTTTCACTTCAGGAAAAACAGAGTAAACAATGAAAACAATACAAATAAACGATTCACAACAAACGATTTCGGATGTTGAGACACTGGCTCATATCCTGGATCGTCTGCATATTGACAACAAGGGCATTGCTATCGCTTCGGGCGAACGTATAATTCCTAAAAAAACATGGAACGAATACCTCCCTCTGGATGGAGAGGTTCTTACTATTATCAAAGCCACCTGTGGTGGTTAAAAACCCTGTAACACTATGAATTTAATTATCATTACCACGGACAAAACTTACCCGCAGGAAGCGGCAGTAATCAATCAGCTTTTCGAAGCAGGACTGGGCACACTTAATCTGCGCAAACCGTCCTGGAGTAAAGAGGAGACTGCTGCTTTTCTGGATCAGATTGACGAAAAATATTATACCCGGATCGTACTGCATGACCATTACGATCTGGTTGACGACTATATCGTGAAAGGGGTTCACCTCAACAGCCGTAATTCCGAGGATGCTCTCTACTCCGACTGCTTCAAAATCAGCGACACATTGCGCAGTATTGATGAACTGGAGAATACAGAAAGTGAATACCGCTTTCATTTCCTCAGCCCTGTCTATGATTCCATATCTAAAGAAAGATATCAGTCTGCATTCTCGAAAGAAGAGTTGCAAGAGGCTTGCGATAAAGGATTAATCAGACGAAATACAATCGCCCTAGGTGGTGTAACTGAAGATAAACTGGAAGAGCTTGATTCTTTCGGGTTCGGAGGTGCGGCCATGCTGGGCGACTTCTGGAAAGAATGGGAAAAAGATTTCGATAACGACAAACTTGTTGCAAAATACCGCCGCATTCAGGATAAATGCAACCGGATCAAGCGCCGGAATATCCCACGCCTTCATGGTATCGCTCTATCAGGAGCCAAAGATCCGGAAGCTATGCTGATGACTTCACTGGCACTGGTATTATGCGGACTTCCTTTATTCCAGTTTCGCAACAAGCATATTGAATTCCCGTTTAATGTCCCATTGGCAGACATGCTACAACAGACATGCTCAAGAGAAGATGTAGTACAAATCATCAATGACAATCCACAGGTAGCCATTGAAGCAAATGCCGACGGCGTCCATCTGGGTAAAAAGGATATGCCGGTGAAAGAAGCGCGGGAACTATTGGGATATAATTTTATTATCGGAGGTACCGCTAATACAATGGACGATATCCGACAGCTTGTTGCCGACGGTGTGGATTACATCGGTTTAGGCCCTTTCCGGTTTACGAAAACAAAAGAAAATCTGAGTCCGATCATCGGAATCGAAGGCTATCAGCGTATCCTGAGTCAGTGTCGGGAAGAGGGCATAACGATTCCGGTAATTGCTATCGGTGGTATAACAATTGAGGATATCCCTGCTATTATGGCAACAGGAGTTCACGGTGTTGCCATGTCAGGAGGACTTCAGCAACCAAACATGAAAAGCGAGGAAGTCGGTGATACCGAAACTCACATCGAAAACATTTTAAAAACAATTTACTCTAATGCAAAAGCTTAATATAGGAGGAAGAGAATTCTCTTCGCGTCTGTTTCTTGGAACAGGCAAATTCAGTTCGAATGAATTAATGGGTAAATCCATTGCAGCATCCGGTTCGGAAATGGTAACTGTAGCCATGAAACGAATAGATATGGGAAACAAAGAGGATGAAATGCTTAGCTTCATTCGTGATCCTAAAATTCAATTACTCCCAAATACATCCGGTGTGCGCACGGCAAAAGAAGCAATCTTTGCAGCTCAGCTTGCCCGCGAAGCGTTTGAAACAAACTTTTTAAAACTGGAAATTCATCCCGATCCACGCTACCTGCTACCCGATCCGATCGAAACCTTGAAAGCAACAGAGGAGCTGGCTAAAATGGGATTTGTAATCCTTCCTTACATTCAGGCAGATCCTGTGCTTTGTAAAAGGCTGGAAGATGCCGGGTCGGCAGCCGTCATGCCTTTAGGCGCACCTATCGGGACAAATAAAGGATTACTAACGCGCGATTTCCTTCAGATTATTATTGAGCAAAGTAACGTTCCGGTAATTGTCGATGCAGGAATCGGAGCTCCGTCTCATGCTGCCGAAGCAATGGAGATGGGTGCTGATGCCGTATTGGTAAATACAGCTATTGCAGTTGCCGGAAATCCGGTTGCTATGGCTGATGCTTTCCGCAAAGCTGTAGAGGCAGGACGTCAGGCATTCGAAGCCGGACTACCTGTTCAGTTAGACCGTGCCGAGGCAAGCAGTCCGCTTACTGCATTTTTAGAAGACTAAACCAGAATAACAACTATAATCATGATTAAGAATAACGTTACACGAACTCCTTATCCGAATTCGGAGAAGATATATATGCCGGGGACAATCCACCCGATACAAGTGGCAATGCGTCAGATCAACCTGACTGATTCTGTAAAAGTAGTTGACGGAAAAAAGGTACATACGAAGAATGAACCGGTAGTGGTTTACGACACAAGCGGACCCTACACAGACCCCGAAGCTATGATTGATCTGAATCTGGGACTGCCACGCCTGCGCGAAAGCTGGATTTCCGGAAACCCTTCGATCGTGAAGCTGGATAAACTTACTTCTGACTACGGACGTGAACGCGAAGCGGACTCTTCACTGGATAAAATTCGCTTCCCGAACCGCCATTTGCCTTACAGAGCAAAGGAAGGTGAAGCTATTACTCAGATGGCTATGGCACGTAAAGGCATTATTACTCCCGAAATGGAATATGTGGCTATACGTGAAAATATGAACAATGCTGCGCTCGGAATAGAGTCGCACATCACTCCGGAGTATGTACGCGAAGAGGTTGCACGGGGACGTGCTATTATTCCGGCAAATATCAATCACCCTGAAGCCGAGCCAATGATTATCGGACGAAACTTTCTGGTGAAAATCAACACCAACATAGGAAACTCAGCCATGTCTTCGGGCATTGAAGAAGAGGTAGACAAAGCCGTTTGGAGTTGTCACTGGGGAGGAGATACACTAATGGATCTTTCTACAGGAAACAACATTCACGAAACACGCGAATGGATTGTCCGTAACTGCCCGGTTCCGGTCGGCACTGTTCCTATTTATCAGGCTCTGGAAAAGGTGAACGGCAAAGTGGAAGATCTGAGCTGGGAAATATTCCGCGATACGCTGATCGAACAGGCTGAACAGGGTGTGGATTACTTTACGATCCATGCAGGAATAAAACTGGAGAATGTGAATCTTCCGAATACACGTCTGACAGGTATCGTATCACGCGGAGGATCTATTATGACTAAATGGTGTAAGGTACATCAGAAAGAGAGCTTCCTTTACGAACACTTCTCTGAAATCTGCGATATTCTTCGTCAGTACGATGTGGCCGTTTCTCTTGGCGACGGGCTTCGCCCGGGTTCCATCCACGATGCAAACGACGATGCTCAATTTGCAGAATTAGACACGCTGGGTGAACTTACGCTTAAAGCCTGGGAAAAAGATGTGCAAGTGATTATCGAAGGTCCGGGACACGTGCCGTTGCACAAGATCAAAGACAATATGGAACGTCAGCTCAAGTCTTGCCACGAAGCACCGTTCTATACATTAGGGCCTCTGACTACAGATATCGCTCCGGGGTATGACCATATCACCTCTGCCATCGGTGCGGCACAGATTGGCTGGCTCGGAACGGCTATGCTTTGTTACGTTACTCCGAAAGAGCATCTTGGATTGCCTAACCGCGAGGATGTACGCAATGGGGTTATTACTTATAAAATCGCAGCTCATGCAGCTGACCTTGCCAAAGGACATCCGGGCGCACACATACGCGACTATGCACTGAGTAAAGCACGCTTTGACTTCCGCTGGAAAGATCAGTTCAACCTGTCGCTCGATCCGGCGAGAGCTCTGGAATATTACAAGGAAGGATCGCATTCGGACGAGAATTATTGTACCATGTGCGGACCAAATTTCTGCGCAATGAAACTTTCGAAAGAGTGTATCGAACACTAATGCAAATAGATGATGCAAAAAGATTATACAGAAGAAATAGATCTTTTGGAATGGGATGCTGTCAAAAGCAGCATCTCAACCAAAACCGAAGAGGATGTGCGCATTGCTCTTCGCAAAAACCGGCTGGATATTGAAGACTTTAAAGCACTCATATCTCCGGTAGCAGCCCCTTATCTGGAACAGATGGCTGCTAAAAGTCGTCAGCTCACACAGCAACGCTTCGGTAAAACCATGCAGTTCTACATTCCGCTTTATCTGACGAATGCTTGTACAAATCACTGTGTATACTGCGGATTTAATCACGAGAATAAAATCAAACGTATTATTCTTAACGATGAAGAGATTCTGAACGAGGTAAAAGCAATCAAAGCGTTGGGTAATTTCGAACATATCCTTCTCGTAACGGGCGAATCGCCACGTCATGCAGGAGTGGAATATCTGGAGAATGCGATAAAACTCATTAAACCCTACT
>JBOFDD010000376.1:0-3830 GCA_051646645.1 Bacteroidales bacterium
GTGGTCAGAAGGCTATGCCTCCGACATTATCGAAGCTTTCAATAAAGATATTTTCCCCTATATCGGCCAACTTCCGGTGAATGAAATCAAACCACTGGTTCTGCTGAATGTGCTGCGTCGAATGGAAAGCCGTGGTGCGACAGAGAAGGCTAAGAAGGTTCGCCAGCGCTGCAGCGAAGTCTTTCGTTACGCCATCGTTACTGGTCGTGCGGAATACAATCCTGCAGCAGATCTAACCAGCGCGATGTCGGGACATGAATCAAAACATAATCCCTTCCTTACCGTTGGGGAGTTACCAGACTTCTTTAAAGCTCTCTCTGGCTATACAGGCAGCCCGCTAGTTGTTCTTGCCGCTTGTCTGCTGATCCTTACTGGTGCTCGCACCGGCGAGCTTCGGGGGGCTTTCTGGAGTGAGTTTGATCTTGAAAAAGTAGTGTGGGAAATTCCTGCCGAGCGAATGAAGATGAAACGGTCTCACCTTGTACCCCTCTCTACCCAAGCGCTGGAAATCGTTCAGCAACTCAAAGTGATGTCAGGGCAATATCCACTGGTGTTCCCAGGGCGTAATGATCCCCCGCAAGACGATGAGTGAAGCGAGTATTAATCAGGTGTTTAAGCGGATTGGATACACGGGGAAGGAAACGGGGCATGGTTTCCGGCACACGATGAATACGATTTTGCATGAGGAAGGGTTCAATACGGCGTGGATTGAAACCCAGCTGGCTCACGTTGATAAGAATGCGATTCGTGGGACGTACAACCATGCGTTGTATCTGGAAGGAAGGAGGGAGATGATACAGTGGTACGGGGAATGTATTGAAAGCATGTTTGAAAGAAAAGTAGCCGTTGAGTTGCAGGCTAATACAAAGGAGCTGTATTGAACTAGATTGTTCCTTCTAAGCATTCTGCAATGTGACGGTTGCTGAGGAAGCTATGAAGCAAACCGCATAATGCATGATATGCAGATATGATTCGTCGTGATGTTCTTCACGATGTCGCGTTCAATATTAGATTTAGTATGGAATTATGCTTGCGTATTTTTTATACTTTCTTCAAAATTATCCATAATTTTCATGTTGTTCAGATTATATCCTGAACCAGAACTGCAAGGTAGCAAGTCGAATGAGTATAGGAAAATCCTCCCAACCAAAGACCAGCGCGCCTGGTCAATATTTGGGATTTGCGCTTCAACCTGTTCGCCTCTGCTACCATCTTCTCAACTGTTCTGATGATGCATGTGTATCGCTCGAGTATCTTGACGACGTAGCCGTACATTATCCTGATGGCCGGATTATATTGGAGCAGACTAAAAGTGCTTTAACACATAACCCTTTATCAGACTGGTCGGAGGATTTCTGGAAGACAATTTCTAACTGGATCGACATAGTGACAGTCAATGATATATGTCTTAGCAAAGTAAGTTTTCGCTACTATGTTACACCTGCAAAAAATATAGGTACAATTTGTTCGCTATTTCATAATTCCAAAAATGATGATGATATTAAAAAACTGATGTTTTTTTTGCAGAGTGAGCTGAAAAAATTAAAATCAGAACCTGCATGTATGAAATATATCTCTCGGTTTCTTAATGCTACACAAGAAGAACAAAAAACAATAATTGCAAATTTAGTTATAGAGAATGACAGAATAGATCCGCTTGATTCAATTCGAAAGTGTTTAAAACCTACAATTGCAGAAGAACTAATTGAACTAACTTGCCGGTATGCGATAGGAATGGCAAAAGAAAAGGCGGATGGACTTATCCGTAATAAACAAAATGCAGTTATATCTGTGCAGGAATTTAGAAGGGTATTTATAAATTTTGTACAGAAAAATAATATTCCTGGATACCTTCAGCCACTCAGCACAGAAATTAATAATTCTGATGCTGAAGCATTGCTCAAACGGGCCCCCACGTTTATAAAACAACTAAAACTGATAGAGCTTCCTCAAGATCGCCAGCTTAGGGCTGTCAGTGACCTATTAAAGACGGATGCTAACATAACCATGTGGGCCGAAAATGGACTGATATTTGAACAAAATATTTCTGAATGGCATAATTCATTGTTAAGACAGTACGATGCAACATGCGATGATATTGAGGTTTGCCACTCTGACAAGCCTGAAATAAGCAGAGGTAAAGTTATTTATAGCCGTTGTTCCGCTACAAAAGTATCTTTCGATAATCAGATAGTCCCTGAATATTTTACTAATGGAGGTTTCAATCTTCTGGCTGACGATCTCCGTCTAGGATGGCATCCGAATTATATAGAGCTTATCGATAAGGATGAATAGTGAGAATAGAACTGAGAACGCCCGAACTGAATGATGCAGCTTTAGTACAAAATAGTGCTATGGGAGCCTTTTTTTTATGGCTATTTTGCCGATATTATCAACATTACAAGAAAGAGTGTCCCACTCTTACTATCGCTTTTCTAGTTTTACCGCTTATTTTACATAAATCAACTGTTAAACTCATTTGTAGTACACAAAAGGCTTCAGGTATACATCTCTTTGCAGGAAAAATACAAAAAAAGAGAGAGGCGATTTTTACAATTCATGAAAGAACTCTTCAGTTGCGCTCACTTACATTTGAATCTTTAAGTGTTGCAGAAGTAGCTGGATTATTAGAAATTGACACTGAAACAGCAACGTTAATAGTTAGATGTGATGATTCAGAGCTTGATTTACCATTGCTATCGGATGATTTGAAAAAAATTCATGCTTGCTGTGATAAATTAGCGTATTGGTTCTCTGAAGTTTCGGAACAACAAATTGCAAAAACATTGATGGTGGATTTCTGATGTATTTTCAAATAAGAAAATTGATACTTTGGTCTAAAACTAATCATCAACCACGGATTGTAGAATTTGAACCCGGAAAAGTAAACATTATCAGTGGTGCATCAAAAACAGGTAAGTCGGCTGTTATCCCTATTATCGATTATTGTCTATGTTCTGATAAGTGTGCAATTCCAGTAGGCGTCATTCGAGAATCATGTTCATGGTTTGGTGTATTGATTGATACTGCTGAAGGACCAAAATTGCTGGCACGTAAAGAACCTGGTAATCAGCAGGGAACTAGTGAAATGTATATAGAAGAAGGTGATGGAATAATTATACCTGCATTAGCTCCTCAGAAAAATAGTACAATGACTCATGTAAAAGGAATCTTGGATCGTTTGGCAGGTTTATCAGATTTAGCATTTGAACCTACTGGACATGATAATTTTCGCAGCCGTCCAAGTTTCCGTGACTTAATGGCCTTTATTTTTCAGCCACAAAACATAATAGCAAATCCAGATGTTTTATTCTTTAAAGCAGATACTACAGAGCATAGAGAAAAGCTTAAGACTATATTTCCGTATGTATTAGGGGCTATTAGCCCTTTAGTTCTTCAGGCAAGACATGAGTTAGATAGAGTTACTCGTCAATTACGTCGTAAAGAAACAGAACTTAAAACACGTAAAGCCTCAGGAGATGCCTGGCAACGAGAAAGTCGGATTTGGTTGTCACTTGCGATTGAATACGGGCTTTTACCCGTAGAACAGACTATTCCTGACGAGTGGCCTGCAACTTTAAAGCTTTTGAAGTCAATCCTTAAAAAGGATATTAAAGTTTCTCAACCTTCTTTAGATTCAACACAATACGTTATCACTGAATTAAAGAAATTGAGAGCAAGAGAAGTAAATAATTTTACACAAATTAATAAGATTCGAAGCCAGCTTGTAGAAATTGAGAGGCTTAATGATAGTAGTGATTTATATAAAAAAGGGCTTGAAGTAAAAAGAGAGCGTCTTAGTCTATCTACATGGATCCGTGAACAATGTA
>JBOFDD010000377.1:0-6803 GCA_051646645.1 Bacteroidales bacterium
AACCACTTAAGTGAATTTCCGCATCGGCTTAAGTGAATTTTTCAATCTCGTTTTCCGTTGATTCTTTGGGAATATATTTATAAGACCATCTTATTCTCTCTTATTGCACCACCAATTAGTTTAATTACTTTTGTAAAATACATCAAACATTTATGAGGTCATCTCGACTTTTGGGCGTTAATTAATTTTAGTCTGTTTCAAATTCATTTTTTGCTTTAATAGCGAAGCAATAGCGGGCTATTGCAAGATAATAAAGGGAAAAATGAGGCAGAAAGAGGCAAAATTAATAACGACATGAGGTCTTTTAGAAACTATTTTCGACGTTTCCAAAAGTCGAGATGACCTCTATATAGACTAACGACATATCCGACACGTTGAAATAGTTTCGGTACGTTTATTTTACCAAACCACTAATATGAAAAAAATCACAACTATCCTGATCAGTATTTTTTCGGCATTGTCCGTTTCTGCTCAATCAGGAATTCATTCGTTCGAATCACAGAAAGACCTGAATGGATGGTCGATGGAAAACGCGAAAATTTCCACTTCAACGGCTAAGTACAAACTGGGTAGCCGATCTATGCGCGTGGACTGGAAAAAAGGCGCTGAACTTTCTTTCTTTTCAGAAGAACTGCAAAAGGCATCGAAAAGTAAAAGCGGAGGAATTACGCTCTGGATCTATAACGAAACACCAGTTACAGATAGTCTGACTTTTGCTTTTGCTCCGGCTGATCAGAATCCGCTATGCAAAATATCTTTTTCTCTGAACTTCAAGGGATGGAGATGTATGTGGGCTAAATTCAGAGAAGATATGAATATGGATGACAAGACCCGGCTTTCCGGGATGACCATTCATTTTCCCGAAAAAGAGAAGAAAGGAACTATCTATATAGATAATCTGGAATTTAGTAAGAATGTGTCTTGGCAAAAGATGACCGACGCCCAATATCAGATCAACCGGACTGATTTTGCTCTTGTCCATAATCTGCTGGGATACCGAAGAACGCAGCCTTATACAGATTCGCTCATTGAAGCACAAGAGTATGACATCAGAATGATTGAACAGCGCCTGACGGACTGGTATCTGGGAGACAAAAAACAGAAGACAGGCAAATGGAGAGCGCGAAGAGAGCGCGAAGAGAAGGCTTTTATTCAGAAAGGATTAAAGGATGCTTCCGCAATTGAAGTGGCATATGACAGCAAGAAGTGTCCGGTTGGTGCACCAATTTACCCCATGTGTGCGCCGGACAAGATCGAAGGTGAAACGGTCATGAAATTTCGGTATATCAATGAAAAAATGCTGATTCCCCTGGCACTGGACTATCGTAAAAACAAAAGTATGGAGAGTCTGAAAAAGGCTTTGTATGTGTACGACTGGTACAATGATCAGGGATGGGCTGACGGAAGTGCCATGGGTACGCTTTGTTTTGAAAAACTAAGAAGCTCGGGGTACTTTCATTCTTTCTTTTTACTGAAAGATCAGCTTACAAAGGAACAATACGAAAGAGAACTGAATGCGATGAACTGGTTTACGCTGTTCGGATCTTGTTATCATCTGCATGAACACGGTGGTGAAGTGGCAGACAATCTGCGTGCGCTGGCTTTACCGAAGCTGATCTATGCTCTTTCAATTAAAGATCCGCAAGAGAGAGCTGTTGCTCTGTCGGCATTTAAAGCCTATATGGACAATGCCATTGCTATTGCACCGGGATTCTACGGTACATTCAAGGCTGACTTTTCGGGCTATCACCACAGGGGTCCGTACAACAGTGCTTACTATCCGCATGCTTTGTATGCAGCTTCGCTTGTAGCGTATATACTACACGACACACCTTATGCCCTTTCAACGGAATCGATGAATAACCTGAAACAGGGATTGCTGACCTTCCGTTTCTTTTCGGCAGGGCTGGAAATTCCGGCAGGTACGGTCGGCCGTTTTCCGATGAATCAGCAAATTCTGGAAACAATTCTTCCGGCTTATGCCTATGTAGCTTTTGCAGGGAAAACACCGGACAAAGAGTTAATTGCTGCTTTTAAAAAGATTGTCGCAGATGACCGCGTGAACGCAGTAAACGATTATATAGGAAGTGTAAACTCCAATCTGACTTATACAGCTTCGATCGGCGAAACTCAGCTGATGGAAAGAGCGATGGAAAGCGATATTCAGGCTGAAAATGCTGCGGAAGGATCTTTGTTTATGCCTTACTCGGGACTATTGGTGGTAAAGAACAAGAATTATCACTTCAATACGAAAGGCTTTAGTCGTTATATCTGGGATTACGAGTCGTCAAAAACAGAGAATCTTCAGGGCAGATATCTGGCTTACGGACAGGTTGAGTATTTTGACTTCACTAAAAACCGTAAATCATATAATCCTAAGCAAAAAGACTTTCAGTGGAACTTCATTCCGGGAACGACATCAAAAGTTATCAGCGAAGAAGAGATGAAAGGTAAGGCCGGAAGGTTGACCAACCACCGTTGCTTCTCGGACGAAACATTCCTGACAGGTGTACATCATGAGAAAAATAAAGCGATGTTTGCTTTTAAAATGCACGATATCAACTACGATACTACATTCAGAGCCAATAAGTCGGTTTTCTTCATGAATGATCTTATCCTGTGCGTGGGATCGGATATTGCAAACAACGATACACAGAACCCTACTGTTACTACACTTTATCAGTCATTTGAGAAGAATCTGAATGAAACAGGCAGCAACTTGTTTGACGGATCTTTCTATTATACGGTAAAAGAAGGCAATATTGCCTTTGCAAAGAAAGGGAGTTCTAATACGGCTTATCTGAACCACGGTACAAACCCTAAAGGAGAGTCGTATGCTTACTTTATGACGAAAGTAAATGATGAGAATACGGTTAAGGGATTGCTTTCGAATTACCCGGCTATAGCGATTGAAATGCAGAACAAAGATGCACATATTGTAACCGACAAACGCGATAACACCTGCTACGGAGCTTTGTTTAATGCAAACAGGGAATACGAAACCCCTGTAAAAAGGGTAAATATTCCTCTTTCGTTTGTGATGACAAGCAATGGTAGTGAATCAATCCTGACAATATGCGAACCGGATATGCGACGCATATCGCACGATCACATGAATCAACTTTCGGAAGCGGATGTAATTGATGTGGAAAAGCCACATACAACAGAACTGATTCTGAACGGATTGTTTGATCTGAAAAACAAAACTGACAAGACTAAAATCAGTCAGGACAAAACGAAACACGAAACACGCCTGACTATTGAAACTATTCGAGGTGAAAACTACCGGATTGAGTTGATAAGAAGGTAAAAAAAGGGGGTAGACCTACAAGCGATGGTCTCCCCCCTTTTTTTAAAACTCAAAAGCAAGATTAAGCGAAAGAGCTGATATTTCTTTCTGAATCTTTCTCTCTTCAACTCCGTTACTAAAAAAACCGTCTTCTTTATAAAACGTGTAATGCAAGCCCAAAAGCATTCGGTTTCGCTCTGACAAAGCATATTTCATGCCCATCCCTGCCGAAGTATATATTCTCGGTACATAAGCGAAACTCATCGGATTAATACATCCCAACTGTAGCTCCATAAAAGGAACACATTTAGTTTGGGTAAAATTTACCTGTGTATCAAAATAAATAGGGATCAACGTCTCTTTGAGATTGTATTTTCTAAAAAAGCCGGCACCTGCTCCTACAAAAAAGTATGGGTTAATGAGGTATCCATGAGTTGTTGTAATAAGAAAGTGATTTTCTTCCGCAGTACCCAGATCAAATGAATACCCTGCTGAAATATTTCCTTTATACCCTTTCTTAGTCGGAACATTATGTTCAATTTTATTTAGAGAACCATCAAAATCGTCTGAAACAACCTTCTTTATCTCTTTTCGGTTTACCGAAAACTTGCTTCCATAATAGGTAGACAGATAAACGGTATCCGGATGTTGATAATTGATAATTTCTCCTTTAATAATACTGCCGTTTTTTTAATACAATACGGCATCCTGAGCGATACTATTAGTTATAAAACAAATAAAAAAGATCGTTGATAATAATCTGAACATACTATTCAATTCTTGTGCTTTGTGTGTTTTCTCTTCTTAGCTATTAATTGTGAATACGCGTACCCTCTTTTCCGGTAAGATCATCAGCCTGAGTAATAATAACTTCTCTGACTCCAGCACGAATAGCCTCAAAAGCATTTTCCAACTTTGGAATCATCCCTCCTTTTACAACTTCATTTTCAAGAAGTGCGGGAAAATCCTGCGGTGTAATTGAGCTGATCACGCTGTTATCGTCGTGCTCATCTGCCAGTACACCTTTTTTCTCAAAGCAGTACACCAACGTAACATCAAACCTTTCTGCCAGAGCCTTAGCTGTTTCTCCGGCGATAGTATCCGCATTTGTATTGAGCATATTCCCCTCTCCATCGTGAGTAAGCGGAGCCATTACAGGAACAATCTGCATGGAAAGCAAAGAACTTAACATACCGGCATTCACCTCTTTCACATCTCCTACGAATCCATAATCAACCGGATTTGCCGGACGCTTTACGGAGCGGATTGCATTCAGATCAGCCCCGGTAAGTCCGAGAGCATCAATACCCAAAGCCTGAAGTCCTGCTACAATATTTTTATTTACCAGTCCGCCATAAACCATGGTTACAACCTGGAGCATTTCGAGATCCGTTACCCGACGGCCATTAATCATTTCGGTCTCGATTCCCATGCGAGTAGCAAGAGCTGTAGCCGATCTGCCACCACCGTGTACCAGTAGTTTCAATCCTTCAATCTGAGAAAAGCCGGCAAGTAATTTTTTTAGCGATGCCGCATTTTCTACAATCTTACCACCCACTTTGATGACGGTCAGTTTCTCTTTTTTCATAAGGTTATTGTATTGTGTGTTTTACATTAATTTAATTACCAGCCACTTGTGGCTCCACCACCACCGGAACGTCCGCCGCCAAAGCCGCCACCACCGAAGCCACCACCAAAACCGCCGCCACGGTTGCGTCCGCCTCCCGTTGGAGGGACTACAATGATACGCGGTATTTCATAAGGATGAACTTGTTTGTAGTGACAGTGCTGACAGAAATAAGTTTTCTCGCCTACTCCGGCATAGAAAGGAGTCGCTGCACGTACAACCCGGTCGCTGCTTAGTCCGTAAGTCTTCGCTTTACAGCTTGGACAGGTAGAGTAATGTGTAATAGCCGAATCGTAGCGGTAGATTTTCTTATTGCCACACTGATCGCACAACCACACATCGTAATCGACACTATTGATACGCTCTTCGGCCTGCTCGGCTGTTGTAAGAAACCGGTCGTCTTCCTGCTCATTAAGCTTATGCATTTTTGCACCACACTTATCACATTTAGCATGGGTATTTCGTAAACGTTTCAGCTTAGGTAAATAGTAGAGCAAAAAAAGAATCATGGTTACCGGGAAGAACATGGTAAAACCAATAGCCGCAACACGATATTTAAGTATAGCCCGGTATTTATTATAATTATCGGGATAATCTTTGCTGCTCAATGTTATGATCAGCAGCACAAAAAACAAAAGGGTTACCCCTGCCGAAATCGCCAGATAAACCGGAACAACAGACGTCAGGAAATCATCATCACTCTTTTGAGCTTCTGCATACAATTCGCCGCGCACATCCTGCTTAAGCAATATCTTTCCAATAGTCTGAACACCTGCAATAAGCCCTTTGCCATACTCGCCCTGTTTAAAATACGGGATCATATCCTGCATCTGAATTCGCTTGCAAATCGCATCGGGAAGAACACCCTCCACCCCATATCCGGTTTCGAAAGTAATTAGTCGCTGATCATTGACAAACAGCAACAAAAGTCCGTTATCATTTTCCTTTTTACCTATACCCCATTTTTCAAACAACCGGGTTGCAAAAGGTTTGATTTCTTCAGTACCGATAGAATTAACCAGCACAACAGCAATCTCAACACTTGTTGAGTCTTTGATACGCTGAATATCCTGGTTTAAGACAGCTACATCCTGTGCTGAAATTATATTGTCGGGATTAGAAACATACTGCCGTGCGTCCTGAACCTGAACGTTCGGAATATTATCAACGGTATAGACCTGAGCCATAAGTACCGCTGACAGGGAAAGAAACAGTGTGAATATTGTTTTTCTCATATCTTACGATGTTATTTGTATTATAATGCCGGTAAACTCATGCCGTTTATTTTACGGTATAGATCGAGCGCATAGATGTCCGTCATACCGGAAATATAGTCCAGTACCGCCTGAAGCTTTCCGTACGTGGTCGGTGCATTCATTTCATATTGAGCTGGCACACGGTTGAGCAGGAGTTTAGAATAAGCCTTATGAGGATTAAGCACCGCATCGGTAAGTCGTTCGAGCAGGGTAGCAATAATCTGATAACCTGCTACCTCTATATCAAGCACGTCCGACGATGCATAAATCTTTTTATACGCTACCCGCGTACATTCTTTGTATGCTTCACGCGGTTTCTCCGAAATCTTATGGATTAGCGGACCCTGAAATTCTCCCCTCAGAATTGCATCTTCTTCTCGGATAAAAACACGGGAACATTCATCAATAAGAAGTCCGATTACACTGGCACGCAGATAGGCTATCTGCTCGTTTGTATCATCAATATGCGAAAGCGAACGGTTTATACGCTCAAGACGGTCTGCTTCAAAATAGCCTTTCAGCAATCTTAATGTCTCCTCGGTAGTAAGAATCTTCAGTTTATGAGAATCCTCAATATCCATAATCTGGTAACAGATATCATCGGCTGCCTCTACGAGATAAACAAGCGGAT
>JBOFDD010000378.1:0-2697 GCA_051646645.1 Bacteroidales bacterium
TTCCTGAAGAGACAGATAAAGGAAAAGATTTCTAAAAATAGACATATTAGAGAGGACCTGACTTAAAATTTGTCAGGTCCTCTCTTTTTTTCCGCCCGAAACATTACTTTTGTATGAAGAATGACTATTCACTAAAAAAATATTTGGTTTGAAAGTATTAGTTACCGGTGCTGCCGGATTTATCGGCTATCATCTTGCCGAGACATTAATTCAGCAAGGACACGAGGTTGTAGGTCTTGATAATATCAACGATTACTACGATCCAAATCTAAAATATGCCCGTTTGGAGATGTTAGGTATAGCAGATGAGGATATCGCATACAATATTCTTACTGAAAGTTCCATCCACCCAAACTACAAGTTTGTACGCATGGATCTGGAAGATAAACCGTTTCTTCACGATCTTTTCCGTACACAACAATTTGATATCGTTTGTAACCTTGCGGCTCAGGCAGGCGTTCGTTACTCATTAGAAAATCCCGATGCCTATATAAGCAGCAATGTAGTTGGATTTCTTAATCTGCTTGAATGTTGCCGCAACTTCCCGGTTGAGCATTTTGTTTACGCCAGCTCAAGCAGCGTATACGGACTAAACTCGCAGATGCCATTCTCCACTGCCGATGCAGTAGATCACCCTGTGAGCCTCTATGCAGCAACCAAGAAATCAAACGAGCTGATGGCACATACCTATAGCCATCTTTTCAAAATACCGACTACCGGACTTCGTTTCTTTACGGTATACGGACCTTGGGGACGTCCCGACATGTCACCTATCCTTTTTGCCAATGCAATTGTCAAAGGAACACCTTTGAAGGTATTCAACGAAGGAAACATGAAACGGGATTTCACTTATATTGATGATATTGTGGACGGGATTATGCGCATTCTGTTTAATCCGTCCGAACCCAATAAAGAGTTCGACACTTCAGCACCCGATTCATCCAGCTCATCAGCTCCGTACCGAATCTTCAATATTGGGAATTCAAAACCGACCAAACTGATCGAATACATAGCAACACTTGAAAATGCGTTCGGAAAAGAAGCCAATAAAGTGATGATGCCTATGCAGCCCGGAGATGTGGTCGGTACCTATTCTGATATTACTCCGCTTGCCGAAGAAACGGGATATAAACCTCAGACTCCGTTAAGCGAAGGCATTCGTAAGTTTGTCGAATGGTACAACGAATATTATAATTCATAACTAACATATAGAATCATGATCGTTTCTCCTTCTCTGCTATCAGCCGATTTCGGCAATCTTCAACGCGACGTTGAAATGCTAAACGAAAGCCAGGCAGACTGGTTACATATCGATGTAATGGACGGTGTTTTCGTGCCGAATATCTCTTTTGGATTTCCTGTAATGGAATACATTAAGAAATATGCAAAAAAGCCGTTAGATGTGCATTTGATGATTGTTGAACCTCAGAAGTTCGTAGCCGAAGTGAAAGCTTGCGGTGCTGAATACATGACTGTTCACTACGAAGCTTGCACGCATCTGGACCGTGTGGTTAATCTGATTAAAGACCACGGCATGAAAGCCGGTGTGAGCTTAAACCCACACACTCCGATTTCAGTTCTTGAAGAGATTATCACCGAAGTAGACCTTGTTCTTCTTATGAGTGTTAATCCGGGATTCGGGAATCAGAAATTCATCCCTTATTCTGTTGATAAAGTCAGAAAGCTTAAAGAACTGATCGAACGTACCGGTTCAAAAGCACTGATCGAAGTAGACGGAGGAGTGAATATGGAAACAGGCAAACTTCTTGCCGATGCCGGAGCCGATGCTGTTGTAGCAGGAAGCTTCGTTTTCAAATCAGCCGATCCTGCTGCTACGATTGCAGATCTTAAAACACTTTAATCGTCCGCTCGCGGACCATTGAAGCAGTCTCAAAAACAAGACAACCTATACACATGAAAAGCAGAACTCTTTCTTTTAGTGCAATTCCTTTTTTGCGCCTTTTAATTCCTTTTGCCGGAGGAGTTCTGCTTTTTCATGTATATCCTGTATTCCTTACCTCTGTCCTTCCCCCCGCCCTGCTATCCTTCACGGGACTGATTCATTTCTTCATTTTCAGAAAGAGAGACTCCTTTATCCGTACTTACTCATTCCTGCTGTTTGGCTTCTTTGGTGCATTAACATCAGGTGCTCTTAACACATCCGTTCATACACACAAAAGCGACAATGCCCATGCACAAACCGGATTCTGGAGCGGTGAGATAAAACGTACAGACAGAAGTAACCCAAATATGATTCGCTGCGACATAACACTGAAAGGGTTCTCCCCTGCCGGCAACGACTCGTTTACCTCCATTAATGAATATGCACGCGTATATATCCGAAAAAGCTTATCCGATAGCTTAAGCAGCGGTGACCGTATATCATTTTACGCAACACTTAATCCGCCGCGTAACAATGACAATCCGGGCGAGTTCGACTATGCCGGATGGCTTTTACAAAAAGGTTTTACACGTACGGGATTTGTTGATTCTTCGCTCTGGCAAAGCACATTCAACCCCGATGCCTCGCTTACGGCACGCATCAACCGTACCGGCGACAAGCTTAAAAGCAAAATTCGATTACTCCTTTCCGAACCCGAACAGGCAAACCTGCTTATAGCCCTTCTGCTTGGAGATAAAACTGAGCTGCGCGAGGAGCAAAAAGCACTATTCAGGCACAACGGTATCTCGCATCTT
>JBOFDD010000379.1:0-2867 GCA_051646645.1 Bacteroidales bacterium
TCTGTTTCTAAACCTTCACGAATTAACGAGAAATAGGTCGAAATATAATCCGCAGCAATGGGCTCCGACACATTCAAATGTTCGTTAAGCCGCTTTGCTATATCTATTTCTGTTATTTTATCATTCATAATGATTTCAATTTTTTAATCGCAGTTTTAATCGCTTTTGACGGAGTAAAATTCAAAACAAGTTTAGGAGGAATCAAAATTCTGTTTTTGGTTGACGGATGCTTAGTGATTCGCTCAGCCTTCTTTTTCAATTCAAAAGTACCGAAAGAAGATAAATAAACAGAATTCCCTTTTGCCAGCTCTTCTTCTAAGACAACCAGCAATTGTTGATTTAACTGTGTTACAACATCCGTTTTCAAAGGGAGCGTATCACACAATTTTTTTTCAAATTCTTTGTTATTCATAATGAAAGAAAGAGATTACTTTGATATGATTTCGTTTACCAACAATTATTCTGAATAAATTGCACAGCTGAAAATAAGCACACTCAAATCTAATTTGTAACTTTGTTAGCTAAGTAGTATAAACTACATATTTCGCTTTAAAGATAAGAAATGATATTAAATAAACTCCATATAATCAACTATAAAAACATCGAATCTGCAGAGTTAGACTTTTCGTCCAAGATCAATTGCTTTCTCGGAAACAATGGTATGGGCAAAACGAATCTGCTTGATGCGATATATTATTTGTCGTTCTGCAAAAGTGCGTCGCACCTTCCGGATACTCAAAATATCAGACATGAGCAGGAGTTTTTCATGCTCCAGGGTATTTATGAACATGATGCGCAGCACGAAGAGATTTATTGCGGGATGAAAAAGCGTCAGAAGAAACATTTTAAGCGCAATAAAAAAGAGTATGACAAGTTTTCTGATCATATAGGTCTGATACCTCTTGTTATGATTTCGCCTGATGATTCGGAGCTGATAATGGGAGGAAGTGATGAGAGAAGAAAATTTCTGGATATGGTTATCTCTCAGCACAACAAAGTATATCTCGATTATCTGATCCGATATAACAAAGCTTTACAGCAAAGAAATATGCTTCTTAAAGCTGATATACAGCCCGAAGCCTCACTTTTTGAGATATGGGAGGAACAGATGAACAGCGCAGCTTTGTTTATCCATAATGAAAGGAAGCTATTTCTGGAGTCTTTCACCCCTGTTTTCCAGAGATATTACAATCAGATATGCCGGGGCAATGAGCAGGTAAAACTTGACTATCAGTCAAATCTTCTTGATGGAGATCTGACGGACCAGTTAAAAGAATCAAGAACAAAAGACCGTATTCTTGGCTATTCTACTAAAGGAATACATAAGGATGACCTGGTTATGGAGATCGGAGAATATCCGATTAAAAAGATCGGCTCTCAAGGTCAGAATAAAACGTTCCTGATCGCTCTTAAATTTGCTCAGTTTGCTTATTTAAAAACGAAAAGAATCAGTACTCCGATCCTTCTGCTTGACGATATTTTTGACAAACTGGATGCTATTCGCATGGAAGAAATCATCAAGCTCGTTGCAGGACCTGATTTTGGACAGATATTTATAACGGATACGAATCGGGAATACCTGGATGAAATTATCCGGAAAGTCAGATCTGATTATCAATTATTCATTGTCAGCAACGGTGACATTAATTGCATCTAAAAACAATATATTATGCAACGTAAAAATACACAATCCTTAGGAGACGCGATCCGCGAATTTTTAAAGGAAAACAATATAGATAGTAAACTGAACGAGACCCGTGCAGTTCACGCCTGGCATGCACTATTGGGCAGTGGCGTGTCTAAGTATACACAAAACATATATATCCGTAACGGCATATTATACGTTCATCTGACCTCGTCGGTTTTGCGTCACGAACTGCAAATGTCGAGAGAAAATATCATCAACATGCTCAATAAACATTTGCAGTGTGACGTAGTTAAAGATATTGTTTTCAGATAAGGATTTTAATTACTCGAACAACCAGTATAGAAAGTCGGGCTCCTGAAAAGCTTTATTCCAACTGTCGTGCATTGTTTTCTGATACTCAGTGTAACGACAGTTTTCATTTTTATCTTTCAGTACAGCGTATGTTTCCCTGCTGAAATAAGCAGGTACCACAGGGTCTGAATCCCCATGTAAAAGCCATACAGGAGTTTTTATTTCAGCATTTTTTAAAGCTTCAATATTTGTTGCGCCACAGATAGAAATCGCCGATTTTAATAAATCCGGATAATCGCGAACAAGGCTCAGCACAGCCATACCCCCCATCGACATACCCAATGCATAAATTTCGTCTGATTTCACTTTTTTATTTTCTACGAACGTCCCAACCAGACCGACAACAGAATTCAACTTATCTGCCTGAGTAGTCTTGTCGGAAAATTGCCAGTTTATACGATCTACTTCCACCCAATATTCACCATCAGGACACTGCGGAAGCAATATAAGGCAAGGCATATCTTTTCTGAACTTTTTATCCATAAATAAGTCAGAGACATACTTCAACTGAGATTGATTATCTGTACCTCTCTCTCCTCCACCGTGCAGAAAAAGAATGAGCGGATATTGCTTTTTCGGATTATAGTTATCAGACAATAAGGCATAGTTTTCCCCTGCGCGTCAACATAGACATTCTTTACTATCTTATCTTTTGAAAATACAAATGGACTTGATAACAGGAGTGAAATAATCATCAAAAGAATTCGGGACAAAGTCATGGCTGCAGAAATTAAGTGATGTGAAATAATTAATAGTACATTTTGTTTATTTGTTTCCCATGTGGCAATAAATGTGTATATTTGTTTAGTAATCAAATAAATATATGCGAAACGTCAGACTTACAGAAGAGGAGAATAAACGTCTCAAA
>JBOFDD010000380.1:0-1898 GCA_051646645.1 Bacteroidales bacterium
ATGAATAACTTCTCTGTCAAATCATGACCTGCAGTTTCCAACTTATCAATTTCAGTTTTGAAAATTGCCGGATCAAGAACAACTCCGTTACCAATCAAATTCGTCTTATTGCCTTGAAAGATACCGGACGGAATAGTATGAAGCACAAACTTCTTACCATCAAATTCCAAAGTATGTCCTGCATTCGGACCACCCTGAAAGCGAGAGATTACATCATAAGCAGGAGTAAGAACGTCCACTACTTTACCTTTCCCCTCGTCACCCCACTGAAGGCCTAATAAAACATCAACTTTCATAGATCTTTGTATTTAATATATGTGATTAAGTCAATTTGTTGCAAAAAAAAATAATCCACTTCACCCGTGGATTATTTCTTCGTCGAAGCTTTACGAGAACATTTTCCACATACACCATAAATGTAGAGGCTATAATGGCTCATCGTAAACCGAGGTAACTTTTTCGCGCTGATTACCTCCTTCACTGCTATGTCTTTAAGTTCTTTGATCGAACCACACACCGTACAAATCATATGGTGGTGTGTATCTACATTGTATGCCCGCTCGTAATGAGCATTATTTCCGAAACGGTGGCGTACAATCAGGTTACAATCAACAAGTAAATCCATTGTATTGTAAAGAGTTGCTTTACTAACAAGGTGTTTATCTTTATTAATCGCATTGTATAAAGTTTCAATATCGAAATGATCCTCATCCGATTCATAGATAAACTGAAGAATTGTATAACGTTCAGTCGTCTTTCGATGACCTTTTGATGTCAGATATTCCGTCAGTTCCCGTTTAACTTTATCAATAATGCTTTCTTCCTGCATAAACTAAATTTTATTACGCTTCAAAAATACAATGTTTTTACCAAACAAAAAAGTAAAATCAGTCGTAATATGAATATTCTGTTTCTAACTCCTGTTTTATCTTTTTGGATTTCTCATCCTTTTCTTTTGTAAGCTGCTCTAACACATAGATTCTGACTTCAGGTCCTAATTTACCTATACGTTTCAAAGCATTCAAAGAAAGAGAAAAAAGAGTTGTTCCCTGGTTCTGAAGATCCGATATGAAAGATGAAACAGATCCTTTCAACTCTTCTAGTGAGAATTCGGTCCCCTGAATTATGAGACGAACCAGAAGTAAATGTCCGTTCATACGCTCGACCGGATCAATGCTTACTGTCCATTTCAGAGCAAGTTCCTTCGCATACGGAAGTTTTGCAAACAGATTCATGGCAGCTTGTTCTGCTATCTCCAGCTTATCAGCTTTAGCCACCCATTCCGCTGCTTTCTCTTTGCTGAAATCCTCAACCTTCCATAAAAGAGTAGCCATAATCTTACTTTCACGCACATTCTCGTTATACAGATATTCTGCGAGGTGCTTATTCGGATAGTATTCTGCTGCTATTTTCTTTATTGTTGGCAACGAAACTCCAAAGTTCAGTTTATAATCCAGGCCACTCTTGCGCATAGCTGTAGAAACATCACCGTTCATTGCCAGGCGAAATTTCTTTTTTATTCCTCTTATCGTTTCTTGCATTACCATCTTTCTGAATTTATGAAGCGAAGATAGTAATAATAATAGTGCAATACTTCACATTATAAGTAATTGTTGTATGTTACTCTTATAAAAATACTCCGCTTCTGATTGAACTCTCCTCTATTTCAGCAGCAACAGACAAACACAAAATGACAGATTATAGCCATTTATGCTAACTTTTTGCATTTTCCTAATCGCTCAGAATCGAATAAAACTTAAACACGTCTCACCACCTTCCATACAGCGCAAGCATCTTCAATTAGTATCTACCTGACTATCAGCACTCTAAAAACACAAAAATTCAAACGTATTAACGCGCCGCAAGATACGTTTGATTTTCCCACGATATACGTTCGA
>JBOFDD010000381.1:0-6849 GCA_051646645.1 Bacteroidales bacterium
TTGCTGCGGATTATATTTCGACCTATTTCTCGTTAATTCGTGAAGGTTTAGAAACAGATGGTGTCGTTAAAATCACAGGGCTGGGTACGTTCAAACTGATTATGACAGAATCGCGCAAGATTGTAAGCGTACATACAAAGGAGGATCAGGAGATTCCGTCTCACTATCGGATTTCTTTTACTCCCGATAAGGAGCTTGCTCTTCGTCTTAATGAACCTTATGCTCATCTGACTACGGTAAATCTGGATGAAACAGATTTGCGCGAAGAGCCTGTTGAACCTATTGCGAATGCAGCAAAGGAATATTTTGATGAAGAGATACATGAAATACCTCTTCCAATTCATGCACCACTTTTGAATAAAGAAATTGAGTCATACGTTTCAGATACAGATGAGCAGCAGGATTTGTCATTGCAGCAAGAGGAGCCGGATGTGGCTCTTGAACCGAAACCGGTTTCTGCTCCGTTGGCTGTAGAGGAGAAAAACAGCAGATCATCATCAATGCTGGTTATTTGTGCAACTTGCTTGCTTACTCTCGCAGTATTCCTGTTCTTCTATTTTGTGATTCCGTATATTTCTGATAAAGAAGAGTTGCAGGCGCAACCTGAGGTCGTTGAGGTTATTACGCCTGAAGTGATACCTTTAGCTGAATCTGATTCATTGGTGAGCTCCGATTCAATTTCAGGGAAGTCTGATACAACTGAGATTGAAGCAATACCTGTTTCGCCAATTCTGGCAAACGAAACCATAAGATATGGATCCCGGTTAACACTACTTGCCCGTAAATATTATGGCAATAAGCATTTCTGGTGCTATATCTATGAAGAAAATAAATCTCATATTGCAAATCCGAATCTTATTTCAATAGGTACCAACATTATTATTCCACATCCTTCAAAGTATGGAATAGATGCCAGTTCTGCTGCTTCTGTTGAAAAGGCTAAACGCTATTCGAAGGAGTTGAATAGCCGGATTTATCCTGAGTGATGATAATCGTTTCGGAAGAATGAATCCTGTCGGGGTTGCTATTTCTTTCTAAATGATTAATTTTGTGTGATAAAAACCAAAATTAAAGAATATGAAAGTATCGCTGATTGTGTCTACTTATAACCGACCGGAAGCCTTACGTGTTTGCTTAAATAGTATAAAAAAACAATCACAATTACCTTTTGAAGTTGTAATCGGAGATGATGGATCAAGAAAGGATACGAAAGACCTTATCGACCAGATGAAAAAAGATTTTCCTGTTCCGATTGTACACGTATGGCATGAGGATGATGGATTTCGTTTAGCTATGATGCGTAATAAAGCTGTAGCAGCATCTTCAGGTGATTATATTATTGAGATTGACGGAGATGTTTTTCTTCATAAATATTTTGTGAAGGATCATATGAAATATGCGGCTCCCGGTTACTACTTGAAAGGAGGGCGTGTTAATCTGAATCAAGAGACTACCGATCGTATTATTCTCAAAGGAGAACCTGAATATCCTCTTTTTAAAGGAGTTGAATCAAAACCCGAAAATGGGTTTTATTTACCCCTTGTCAGTAGTTATCTGCTTGAAAGATACCGAAGACTTAAATCTCCCGGATTGGGGTGTAACATGTCTTTCTGGAAGAAAGATTATATTGCAGTAAACGGGTATGACGAATACTTTGTTGGCTGGGGTGGAGAAGATATTGAGTTTGGGATGCGTATGCAATCTTATGGCTTGGGTAAACGCTATCTGAAATTCTCAGGTATTGTCTATCATTTATGGCATGAGGATAAATACATGCAAAACAAAGATGGAAACTTTGGATATGCAGATACTAAGATGTCCGGTAAATCTACATGGTGCGAAAATGGAATTGATAAGTATCTGAAGAAGGATTGATTGTAAAGTCATATTATAGTATTGAAGGAGTAATCAGCTAAAGTTGGTTACTCCTTTTTTATACTTTCTATTCAACAGAAATGTTTATTTGAATAATAAAAATAGAAGGTATGGTTATCTTTTTTCAAAGCGCAAATAAATTCCTTGGCACGTATGATTAATTTGCAGGTTGTACAGCTCCTTGTAAGGAGCTGTACATATCCTTACAAGGAGCTGTACACGTCCTTCGAAGGAGCTGTACATCTCCTTTTTTATTCATACGCTTGAAAATAATTAATCAAGCCTGTGAATGAAGTTAATTGTACCGATGATTCAGATTGTTCATTCAAATCTCTCCGGGAATTTATTCCTCCGAATTTTTAAATTGATTTGCCCCCAACGAAAAAAGGCTGTCTGAGCAATTCAGACAGCCTTTGTATATTTCAGATGTAATAAACTCTTACATTCTTTCCGGAACTTCAATTCCAAGAAGACTCATACCTAAACGAATAACTTTTGCTACGTTTTTAGATAAAGTTAAACGGAACATACGTTTATCCTCATTCTCTTCGCGAAGGATAGAGAACTCGTGATAGAACTGGTTGTATTCTTTAACCAGGTCATAGATGTAGTTCGCAATGATTGCAGGGCTGTAAGTATTAGCCGCTTCTGCAATAATTGCAGGGAACTCAGAGAGACTCTGGATAAGTTCTTCTTCTTTTGTTGAAACTTCCAGTGTAGGGTTGATCCATTCAGGTAGCACCATTCCCTGTTCTTCAGCTTTTCTTAAAACAGATGAGATACGTGCGTGTGTGTATTGAATGAATGGTCCTGTATTTCCGTTGAAGTCGATCGATTCTTTCGGATTGAAAGTCATGTTCTTGCGAGGATCTACCTTCAGGATGAAATACTTAAGAGCACCTAATCCAACCATACGTGCAATATTAAGTTTTTCTTCTTCAGTGTATCCGTCAAGTTTACCTAGTTCTTCAGAAGTTTGAAGAGCTGTTTCAACCATCTCCTGCACTAAATCGTCAGCATCAACAACAGTTCCTTCGCGGGATTTCATTTTTCCTTCAGGTAGTTCTACCATACCGTAAGAGAAGTGAACAAGGTCTTTACCCCATGAGAAACCTAATTTATCCAAAAGGATTGCCAACACCTGGAAGTGATAGTTTTGCTCGTTTCCTACTACGTATACCATTTTATCGATAGGGTAGTCCTGGAAGCGAAGTTTAGCTGTCCCGATATCCTGAGTCATATATACAGAAGTTCCGTCACCACGAAGCAAAAGTTTATGATCAAGTCCTTCTCCTGTAAGGTCAGCCCATACAGAATTATCTTCTTTCTGGTAGCAAACGCCTGCAGCAAGACCTTCCATTACTTTTTCTTTTCCTTCAAGATAGGTTTCAGACTCGTAATAGATTTTGTCGAAATCAACGCCTAATTTTTTGTATGTTTCATCGAATCCTGCGTATACCCAGTTATTCATCATTTTCCACATACTTACAATCTCTTCATCTCCGGCTTCCCATTTACGAAGCATTTCGCGGGCTTCAGCCATAAGCTGAGACTTAGCTTCTGCTTCTTCTTTGGTCAGACCTGATTCGATTAGTTGAGCAAGCTCAGCCTTGTAGTGTTTGTCAAACATTACGTAGAAGTCTCCGACAAGGTGGTCTCCTTTTTTGCCTGTTGACTCAGGTGTAGCGTTTTCTCCCCATTTCTGCCATGCAAGCATCGATTTACAGATGTGAATACCACGGTCGTTAACAATATTCGTTTTAACAACGTGATTGCCGTTAGCCTTCAGAATTTCAGAGATACTGAATCCCAACAGGTTGTTACGGATATGGCCTAAATGTAGAGGTTTGTTTGTATTTGGAGATGAATATTCGATCATCACAAGAGGAGACTCTTCTGTCTCCTGAGTATATCCGAAGTCATCTTTCGCTAAAATTGTATTATGCAGTTCAATCCATGCAGCAGCAGAGATTGTCAGATTTAAAAATCCTTTGATAACATTGAAAGCTGTAACCTCTGGAGCGTTTGCTTTAAGGTATTCTCCAATTTCAGTAGCTGTTTGTTCCGGACTTTTCTTAGAAACACGTAAGAATGGGAAAACAACCAAAGTCAGATGACCTTCAAACTCTTTTTTTGTTTTAGAGATTTGAATAGTGGATTGATCCACGGTCTGTCCGTAAAGTGCCTCAATTGCAGCAGCTACAGACCCGACAACTTGTTTCTCAATATTCATTTTTTTGTCTATTTAGTGTATTAATATTCAATATGATGCTTAAGGATTACAAAGGTAATCTTTCGCTTGTGCATTTCAAAGTAAACGAAAAAAATAGTGAGATGATAAGCTATCATCTCACTATTTTTATATTCAGTTATATTTTAATGTGCTAAAGCAATGTGGCAATCAGCTGTACGGCAAGGATAAGAAATACCATTGCTACAGGGTAAACTGTTGCGTATGCTACGCTTGGTGCACCTGTGTCAGACATTGAGTCTGCTGCTGCTAATCCCGGTGTACTTGTCATACCTCCGGTGATAACTCCAAGAAGATCCAGCAGGTTGATTTTAAATACGAAATGACCTAAAAGAGTAGCTACGACCATTGGTATTATTGTAATTGCAACTCCGGCTGTAAACATTGTCGCACCACTTTCCATGAATGTGGCAACAAGACTTGTTCCGGCAGATGTTCCCACTCCTGCAAGGAATAGTAATAATCCTAGCTGGCGAAGAAGCGAATTGGCTGAAGATGACATAGTCCACATGATAGGACCTGTTTTACCAATTGAACTTAAAACAAGTGCAACTAACAGGATACCTCCCGTCAGACCGAAAGAGAAACTCATACCTGCACCGAATGTCAGGTTCAGTTTTCCGAAAAGAACTCCTAATACAATACCAAGAGCAATCGGGAAGAAGTCTGTATCTGACAAACGTTTTGTGTCGTTTCCTAATAGTCTCAGAACATCAGACATATCATCTTTGTGTCCTACAATAGTTAGCTTGTCACCGAATTTTAATGCAAGTTCCGGAGTCGGTGTAAGATCAATACCGCTTCGTCTTACGCGGGTGATCGTACAACGAAAATTCTTTTGCATGTTGATCGAGCCAAGTCTTTTATTTACCAGATCTTTAGCTGTAAGAAGTCCTGTTTGTACTTCGTAGTTTTCACTTAATGGAAGATCGCCTTCAACGCGCTCTCCAACGAAAATTTCAAGGCTTTTCAGTGCTTCGTCTGTACCTACAGCTTTAATCAAGTCTCCTTCGTGAAGAATAGTCTTAGCTACTGGCATATCTGCAACACCATTGTGTACAATGCGTGATATTACAGCTCCTGTAGTAGTTCTCACTTTAAGTTGAAGCAGAGATTTATCAAAAATATTTGAGTTTGTAATTTTAAAAACGGCTGTATTTATTTCGGGATACTTTTGTAGTCTGTCTGACATCATGCGTTTTTCTAAATCACGCACATTGATGCGTAATATTTTTGGCAAAAGCTTGACAAACAGGATTACTCCGATTACTCCGAACGGATATGCAATACCATAAGAAATCGCGGCTGAGTCGCCCGCTAATTCTTTTGCAGCAGCAAGACCTGGTGTACTTGTTAGTGCACCTGTCAGCAATCCAACTGTATCAGGAACCGACAGTCCGAACAGGAACATGGATCCAACAGCTGTTAAAGCGGCTGAAAGAACTAATAAAACAGTTACAATCATAAGTGTTTTCCCTTTTGATCGGAACGATTCAAAGAATCCGGGTCCCGCCTGAACACCAATTGTAAAAATAAATAATGCCATACCAAAATCGCCTAAGGCTTTAGGGATTACTACGCCGAAATGGCCAAATAGTAAGGCACTAAAGATTACGGCAGACACATCAAGTGAGATGCCTTTAATACTAATTCGTCCTAGAATGAATCCCAGTGCAATAATGACAAACAGGGCGAAAAAAGGAGATTGATAAATTAGATCACACATAACTCATTTATATAATTTTTCGCGAAAGTACAAAAAAAAGACATAAAAGGCACTACCTATCGGTAATAACCTTTTATGTCCTTATGAATAAGATTCTATTTGATTCTTATTTAATAGTCAATTCTGCTCCAGGTTTGAATTTAGCAACTTTTTTCGCAGGAATTACGATTTGTTTTTTAGTTGCAGGATTAATACCTGTTCTCTCACTTTTCTCAACTACGGAGAATGTACCGAAGCCTACAAGAGCAACTTTACCGTTGTTTTGTAATTCTTCAGTAACAGTTTCGATAAATGCTTCTAATGCTTTTCTAGCATCAGCTTTGCTTAGTGCTGATTTCTCAGCCATTGCATTGATTAACTCTGACTTATTCATAGCTTTAGTGTGATTAATTAAGTGAACACTTATGACGCAAATGTATTTATTTTTTTGATAAAACAAACACCTTGTGCTTTTTTTTTAGAATGAATGTCGAAAATAATTGATTTTTCAATAGTTATCTTATAAATCTGCATGATCAAGTTAAAAATTCTACCATTTTTTGAGAAATAATTTTTTACATAGAAGATTTATTAGTTTATTTGTACGACAAATGATAAGCATAAAAATCAATCTATAAATATACTTATGAAGGAACTTTTGAAATACTTGGGCGTGATTATTGCAATCATCGGTGTTGCGATTTTGGCCATTCCTCAATTTATGGGGATAACAACTAACGCGACTTTAATGACTGGCTTAGTTGTAATTATATTAGGTATTGTTTCTTTTATTCTTATCAACAAAAGAATTCAAGAGTAAAATCCTGGTCAAGTTAAGGAATTTAAGAGGGAGTCTGTTTTTCAGTCTTCCTCTTTTTAGTATGTCGGGCATGGTATTAAGCTAGCAGGATGTAAGTTCCTGTATGTGCCGAGTTGATAGGAAACATTAGCGAATGACAAGGGTGTTGTGGGTGACCGCAAATCTGAAAGAAGTCATCAGCAAATCTGAAGTTCTGAC
>JBOFDD010000382.1:0-6332 GCA_051646645.1 Bacteroidales bacterium
AGAATCCATCCGGTCTTGGTTCCTGACGGGCATCGAGGCGGTCAAGGTTCATTACGCTTAATAGTGTCTGATTCTTTATCTGACCCTCCGGCAAGTAGTTCAGATAAGCACCTGTCGTATCACTCTGATATTGAATATCCAGGCGGAAACGATCTTTCTCCACCTGCATCGCATTCAGTGAGTAAACATTTTTCATCATCAGCTTCCACATCGGCAGATTGGGAGTCAGACCTGTAGAACGAAGCAATTTCAGATACAGCGATTGAGTCCCTATGGTATTGTCGGTAGAAAATTCACCTACCTGATAAGTTTTTCCTTCATAGGTATATTCAAAAGCTACAGCCAGGATTTCATCCGATTGTAAAGACGATTTCAGAGAGATATATCCAAGTTGTTTGTTCAGTGTATATTCAGACTGATCCAGACGACGCGCACTCTCAATCTTGTCATAGTCCCGTCCTCCGTAGATGCCAAAAGCCTCAAGAGGTTCAAGCGTCGGGTTTACCTGACTGATATTACGGATCGCATTATAAGTTGTTGTAATGTCTCCGTATAGTGTATTAGCTCCGTTCTGAGGAAGAGGATTTGGTGTAAGCGATTTCCAGAATGAATTTCCGATAACCTGTGATTCACCAAGGTCCATAAAAGCAACAACATTGCGTGCCTGGTCGAAATAACCACGCGTATTGGTAACCCATACCTCAACCTTATTGATGATAAATCCGGAAGAGATGTACGGCAACTTACTCATCGACTTGTCGTATGTGTCGTGAAAATATTGAGCAAGGAAGTAGTGACGGTTTTCGTCGTAATTTTCAATTGAAAGTTCGAAAGGAGTAGTCTGCACTCCTCCCTGTGTATTGATGACCTTTGTTTCGGACTCTTGTTGAGCAATAACCCCGGTCAGTTTTAGTTTTCCAAACTGTAAACCGGCTTTTACCCCAAATAGGGACTGTGTTCCGCGTATCAGATTACCGGAAGAAGTCATGCTTACATTTCCGGCTTCGAGATGCTTGATAATCTCATCTTCTTTACCCTGATAGGCAAGTTTGATTTTCTGAGCATCGAAGTCGAAGGTCGCATTCGTATTGTAGTTCATATTGAAATCCATCTTATCACCAACTTTGGCGTTCATGTTAAGCTGGATTTCCTGATTAAAGTCAAGCGATGTACGTTTACGTGCTTTTTCCGATAGTTGCGGATTCTTCATTTCATTGGTTTGCAAACCAATAGAAAGTTCGGCAAATCCCTGAGTCTTGATCTGTACTCCCCCGGGACCGAATATCTTTTCAGCAGGTCCGAGACTGAACCGCATATCAAACGGATCGAAAGATTTGCGGGGAGCCTCTTCGGGATTTATGGCATTTTTCTGACGGAAATAGGATTGCATTGAGCGGTCCATATCATACGACATGTATTCGTCGTTAGTCAGATTAAAGGCCGTGCCCAGCTCGATGTCACCCAGCATAGTCCGGAATACATACGATCTGAACCGTGGATCATATTCGATGACTGTGCGCAGGTTCTCCGGATTCTTCAGGTCGACAGGCAAAGTTCGGTTCACCTCTGTTTCATCTTTCGGAATTGTCCGGCTCACTTCATACTTAGTGGTAACAGTGTCTTTGCGGGAAGAAACCACACTTTTCTGTTCGTTCTGAAAGAAAAAGTCCGCAAAGTTTTCGGGATTATGGGTATACGAAGCATATCCTGCTCCTAAAGCCATGAAGCAGAATATACATACGAAAAAGAATAAATATTTATAACCTCGTCCCAAAGCGATAATGATTATAGCATTTTAAGAGCTGCCTTAATAATCTCTTCTACAGAAGCCGACGGATTACCGGATAAGATTTTAGTAACCGCCTTTTCAGACTGTGCTTTCACGAAGCCAAGCATAACAAGGGCCGTAACCGCCTCGTCCTGAGCCTGCGAATTTTTAGGCATCTCAACTAATAACGTTGAATCGGTTGTTTTTATTTTATCTTTCAGGTCTACACAAATACGTTCAGCTGTTTTTTGTCCCACACCTTTTACTTTTTTCAGTGCAGCACTATTACCGGACGCGATTGCTCCTCCCACTTCAGAAACGCTCATTGACGAAAGAATCATTCGTCCGATTGAGGCACCCACACCAGATACACTGGTCAGAAGTAAAAACATTTCGCGTTCCTGTTTATCCACGAATCCGTACAGCAAATGTGCATCCTCACGGATCACTTCGTGTACATAAAGTTTAATCTCTTTTTTAGTCTGGATGGCTGCAAAAGTGTTCAGTGTTATATGCAACATATATCCCAGTCCGTTACAGTCAATTACAGCATAAGTCGGTGTGGCTTCAGCCAGTTTACCGCTCACATATTCAATCATATATTATGTTCTAATTGTTTATTTTATTAATGCTTTGTTTATCTTCAATACGAAAAAGAACAAATGAGCTCAAAGATACAATATTCGACCGGATTAAAGACCCTTAACGACAAAAAAGCCATCACAAAAAAAGAGGCAGCAAAAACAAAATGTTTTTGCTGCCTCTTATCTAAAATTTAGTCAGTGAAAATTAAAACGATGTCTGGTGTTTATTCATCAGGAAGTGAATTAAACTTTTAATTAACGCATCTCTTTCCGCTTCGGTTTTTACTGTTTCAATCGGGAATCCGAGTACAACGCTGCGGTAATCTTTACCCGGATAGGCAACTGCAGCACTCACATTCGTGTCGTCATATCTCATAAATGTGAATGACTGATCTTTCGAAGGCTCTATTCCATCGGGATTTTCAGCAGCATAGCTCTGATCGTTTGGAGTAGTATAGAATGAGAAATCTTCTGTCCCGAACGGATACGGAGATGCAACAAAACGCACATCACCCAGACTTGACGCATGATTCGTACGCCATTTGAATTTTAGAATTTCTTCTGCAAACTTCTTACGGTCAGAGTCATCTGTTAGTCCGTCCCAGATATCAGTGCCGACAAAAGAGCCACTGATAATCAGTTTTCCTCCAGCCTTGGCATAAGCCGAAACAGCCTCTTGCATCGGAGCTGAGAATATCCTGAATTCAGGCATTACAGCACCGCGTCCGATGTTTGTTTCACGCTCTTTGCCGAGAATCAGATCTACCATCAGGTATTTCTTTGGCGATATGGTTTTGTTTTCAAAAGCCTCGTCACTCATTGAAACATAGGAGTATCCCTGTTTGGCAAATGACTTACCATGAACAGCAGGATAATCAAACGTGTTTCCGGCTATGACTTTTCCGGCCTGATCATTGTATGAACCTCCGAATCCCGGATTGTCATCATCTACCCAGGGCTTTGAACGTCGGAATTCATATTGTTTACCAATGTAGTCAATGCTGTATTTATCCGGAACACCAAAGTCAAGGATATCCGAAAAACCACCCATCGTTGAGTCAGCACTTGCAAAACTTCCCGGAGCTGAGATACGGTTAAAGCCATTGACGATCAGTACTGTTCCTTTGGAATGAGGAGCCTGGTATACACTTAGTATTTCAGACGGAAAGCTTGCTCCACCCTTATTCAGAGCTGCAATTTTAAAGCTGTATCTTTTACCTGTCTCTACAGGAATAACGGCATGATTTGATTCAACTACCGTACCGTTGTCGAATGCTCCGTCATCTTCCCGTTTGTAGACAATGTATCTGTCTGCTTCAGCCGTAGGCTCGGTCGGGTCTGCCGTTGGTTCCCACGAAAGTTTTACTTTATGCGGTGAGGTAAATTCGGCAGCGAAACTGTTTACCGGTAGTGGCTGAACCTGATACTCTCTGTTCTCACGCGAAGCAATAAACTTGAGCATACCCTTATAGATGGCACGGCTCACCACGAAGCGGAATCGGGGATCCAGTCCGTAACGCATATCGGCAAAGTTCTGATGCGACAGTAATTCAAGCAGCATCGTAGGTACTTCAGGCGTGCGTGCTTCACTATAGGATTTATCCCACATGGCACGTCGTGTAAATTTAGGTTCGAAATTCAGACGTACATCCTGAATGATCTCACTCTGGATCAGATCCGTAAGATCGCGTGAAGCCATACGTGAAGTTCCGTTTGCAAATTTCCCGTTATTGTATTTTGAATAATAGATACCCAGAGTACCTACAATGGAATCTGTAACGAAAGTCCCGGCATCGGAGTGAAATGCAAAAGCAAGGTCAATAGGAATATTTAATCCTGTTGAGTCAGGCAAAACTGCTGATCCTCCAGCCAGATAATTGACCCAGGCGCCACGCGACGAATAGTCATCAATATAATCGTTGGTACCCGATTTAGGCGAATAGATCTGGAAAGGCACACCAGCCCACTGCATCCAGTAACGTGCACCTTCGGTAAAACGGGGCTTGCCGCTGGTTTCCGGCTCCACCGGATAGGATACGGATGTTGATTTATTGCTTGATTGTTTATCTGAGCTTTTTACATTAGGAGTACTGCCTCCCTGAGACGTACGCGCAATATTGCCCATACCTCCGCCGAATTTAACCGCATCTGCAGTTACTACGCTGTTTTTATCTTTTGAGCGATTGGTTAATGTAACTGCTGATTCGTCCGAACGACCTTTGTCAAAGGTGAAGGTTCCCAGATAAATCCAGGTACCGCCACCCATTTTCTGATTTACCAGAAAGCGGGTTTCACCGCCGGCGTGACGTACAATATATTCCGCATCGGTCGAACTGTTAGGCAGTGATTTGTAAGACACATACACCGCATATTCTCCTTTTTCGGGAATATCCGGCATCCATATTGCTTTCGACTTATCCTCTTTTCTTGTTACGGCAGGGATAATTCTGAAATTACCCATTCTAAATGGATTTTCACCGTCGACATATGTAGGCTGTTTGTGAGCAAAACCTTCCCCCGAGCCATTATTCCACTCGTATTTTCCGGATTGTTCATTATAAAAAGACTGACCTGTTGACTGATCTTCGTCAACGATAACCTCGTTCCGGTTCCAGTCCCGTTCACGGGGTAATATCGTAACTGCGCCTGCGTTTTCAAGCATTGGAACAAGATATGGGAGGACGAAGCTTTGAGTGAACAGATCCTCTACTGTCTGAAATACTTTGGCTCGTTGCCATTCCCAGCGGCTCAGGTTCTTTTCATAATAGAGACCATGACTTTGCCACAAGGCAATATGATTTTCTTCCAGTCCCTCTGTGATATGCCACGGTGCCGATGCACGGCGGATAAGCCCGGGAACCGCAGGAGCTTCGGCAGCCTGACGCGATTTATCCTTCACCCTCACTTTGCGTAGCGCGTTGGGGATATAGAATCCAATATCCTGCCCGTCAGAAAGAAACTTCAGGTCATAATCCTTCAAATCTTCCGGCAAAAACGCAGCAGTTTGCATACGCAATGTATCAATCAGTCCTTTTCTTATAGGGATATTCGTGAATGCAGGGGATAAGGTAAGAGATATTTTATTCGCATTTTTATTGATACGAAATGATTCAATTTTTGCTTTCCCCGACATCGGATATTGCTTCATCATATCCGACAAGACAGAATCAACTTTCAATCTCCATGGTTCAGCAGGACGTTTCTGGGCAGATACGCCCGTTGCTAACGCCAAAGCTAAAATTACTCCATAAGTTTTCATTAGCAGTATAATTTCAAATTTCTAAGGAATGCGGTCTGATTGACCGCATTCTTTTAAGGTTGTTAAAAGGTATAATAGTTGTTGTTATCCGGCGTGTTTATCCCGGATAATTCTTAATATCGTTCTGTATATTAGTGCACTGACAAACAGGCTGACAGCTACAATCCACAAAGTAGGTGGTTCTGATGGGTTATCAAAAGTCTCTATTGGAATATCGTTTTTAGTACAGTAGTAATACATAAATACTCCGTAGGCATTATTTACGGCATGAGCTACGATCGGCAACAAAAGTGATTTTGAGTTCACAACCATAATACCGAAGAAGATCCCCATAAATGCACGGGCAAAAAAGCCATAGAACTGAAAGTGTATGATGCTGAAAAGTATACCGATTACAATAGCAGCCAGATAAGGCTTCTTTGTTACATCGGTAAGCATTCGCTGAAGTGTGCCGCGAAAGAAGAACTCTTCGCCGATGGCTGTCAGAACAGCGATAATCAGCACGTTTACAAGGAAAGTGCCAAATGAATTTGTTACAAGCAGCAGCTGAACGGTATCATTCATTTGTGCTTCCATATTTTGCATCCAGGTCTCAACGCCTGAAAGAAATGCCGGAAGCTTTATCTGATTATTCCAGTAAACGATCCACGACAGGAATGGTTGCATTGTTAATGCCAGCACACCGGTGTACAATAGCTTATCTATTCTTACAGGCTGATCC
>JBOFDD010000383.1:0-7400 GCA_051646645.1 Bacteroidales bacterium
CTTAGACGTTATGCTAATCTTCACGATATTATCATTGATGCAGTAGGAAGCTATATCGAGGATGTGAAATCGAAAGATTTCCCGAACGAATCGGAACAATACTAAGAAGATGTTTCTAATATAAAATAAGGAAGAGAGCCCCGTAATGGAGCTCTCTTTCTTTTTATTTTTATAGCTTGGTTGTTATCTGTTCTGTACCATCAGTAAGTACAGCAATAACTATATCTTTTTCATCAAGACGAATAGTACTTGTTTGATGAATTTCTGAACTAAAGATCAATGCTCCTTTCAGATTATACACCTTAATGTTTGCCATATCCGATTTAGAGTGAACGAACAACAGATCGCCTTTGCGGTATATACGTCCGTCGTTTACAATCTTCTCAATACCAACAGTCATCTCTGTTTTAGCCGTACCTTCAGCAACCGGAGATTCAATCATTTCGTCAGATACAGATTTAACCTGATAGGTATAGGTTTGATCGTGCAGAAGTGATAATGTCGTAATCTCAGGAGATGAGGTTTCGATAGCGTTGTAATCTGCAACAGGCTCACCATCTTTCAGCAACGTGAAAATATATTTGATATTATCGCCCTGACCGTTCCATGTCACCTTAAACCCATTATCCGAAATGTCGGAAGCGGGGTTCAGAACCGGAGCCGCCAGCTCGGTGTGAAAAGTTTCCTGATACAGAACCGGAGTTTCATAGGGTGTATGAAGACGTAGCTCGAAGTCGTAGTATGCACCGGCTAACAAGTTCACAACATTAAATTCCTGTTCCGTAATATCCTCCTTTGATCCGACTACTTCATCTGTTTTTGTCCGTTTGAGAGAAACCGATGAGGTGAAGTTTTCGTTGTCAGATATATCCCATCTTGCCGTGAATCCATTATTGACAAACTCTTTCGTGATACCTGTGAATGCAGGCATCGGAGCTGTGCTTGTGGTAAACTCGTCAGAGAAAGGATAAGACTCACCATCAGCGAGAGGCTGAATACGTATGGTGTATTTTGTGTTTGGTGTTAACCCTTCTGATAACAGCAGATTTGTGTTCTTTACTACAGAATTGCTTATAACCTCGCCATTGTGGCTGATCTCAACCCGATAGTCCGATATGCCTTCCAGTGCCATCCAGTTAATGTCCAGACTGTTTGGTTTGGCTACTACCGGCTTGCTTAATTCAATATCGGACAGGATGATAACTTCGGTACTGTCGGCATTGCCATTCAATAATTCATCTTTAGTGTATATAAAATGAGAAGATTCGTTCGTAGCTTTGTTGCTGCAAGTGAAATATAGTTTGCTTTCACCTTCCTGACTGGCAGCCATAATCTCTGTTGATTTCAGATTAAGGTCGGCAGAGTTTGTAGAAAGCGCAAGATTCCCTTCAGGATGAGAATATTTCACAACAATGCTTGTGTCAGCCGTCTCATTAGGCTTAAGTTTAATCTTGAGTTGTTTTGCCGGATGGTAAACCGATTTCTGAATATTGATGTTTCTCCAGTAAGCAAGTTTAAACCATACATCCCCGAATTTATAATCGGCTTTGTAATAGAAACGGATGTAGCGTGTGTCTTTTTTCAGAACACTCTTAATGCTTTTCCATGAAGTTGATCCCCCTTCGTTTACAATCTTATTCTCCTGCCAGTTAACACCGTCAGGACTCTGAAGTACCTGTATGGAGTTGCTCTTCCCGTATTTGTTACGGCTGAAATCAAGAGAAATAGTTCCCGGTATATCCTGAAAGTGAATATCGGCAACGCCCCATCCGTCACCTGATGTAAGCTCATACTCGCCCCAGGAGGTTTTATCTCTGTAGGTAAAAGCATTACTGTTGTAAACTTCATTCGTAGCTTTAAGCGGCAAAGAAGCCTGCCCGTAGCTGATTGTGGATAAAAGTAAACTACCTAAGAGTAGTTTTTCGCGTGTAAATAATTTCATACGTATTTAATTAAATAGTTCCCAACTCTGGTTTTTATATGTAAGTAATTGCTGTTAATCAATAGAATAAGTGCTTGCTTTTATTAGAAAAACGCGGCAAATATAGTAAATAGGAATGAGATAGAAATTATTTTTTTAATATTAAATTAGTTGTTTTGATTTACTCCGATACAGATTGTATTCTGAAAAGGATAGTATCTGTTACGATAATTTAACGGTAATGGTAAAATCTAAATACACGTATTAGTTGTTCTTAAGCATATCTAACCAAACCTTAACTTTAAAAATATTTTCATTATGAACGAAACATTGAACTTCTGGGGAAAAAGCAAAAACTGGTGGCTTTTTTTAATTATTGGTATTCTTGTCTTCTGTGGAGGTTGCTGGCTTGCTACTGCACCGGGCGTAGGTTATGAAATAATAGCTGTACTTTTTGGCTGGTTCCTTCTTTTTGCAGGAATCTCACAGATTATTATGACAACATCACTAAAAAAACATCTTCATGGATGGGGCTGGTTTCTGGCAGGTGGTATCATTGATATTTTCGTGGCTATTATTCTGATTATGAATCTTGGACTAACAGAAGCTTCCTTACCTTATATTTATGGCTTCCTGTTTATGTTTAAAGGAGTAGCATCAATCACATCTTCATTTATGATGATGGGCGATTATAAATACTGGTGGTTGTATCTGATTAACGGGTTAATTCTGATGGTACTATCCTGGATATTTATCATGCTTCCTGTTACAGCTGCTTTCACAATCGTGTTCATCACAGCATTTATGATGATTTACTGGGGAATCAGTCTTGTGGGATTCTCTTTTGATCTTAAACCTAAGAAATCAGAAAATTAATTTCTTGTTTTTCGCATCTTTGTATAGTTTACAATAAATCAATGAGCGGCTGTCTGATTCTGTCAGGCGGCCGTTCTGCTTTTATAGGATAGGCGGTGTTGTTTATTAAACAAACTGAATAACGATGAGTTAAATAAAAAAGTGCTATATTCGTTCCGCAAATTTGCACACACCTGAACATTGCATGATGTAACTCAACTATTTTCATGAACTATAGAAAAAAACCGAACAAAAAAACAAGCCTTCTGGCAGCACTGTTTTTATCTGCATCAATGAGCCTTTCAGCTCATAATTTTGAGTCATCCGTACCGGCTACGCTTTCTGTAGAGTCGGGTTTCCTTTCACTTTCTACCAATCATTTCAAAGATGGAGCTAAATCGCTCAAATGGGACTGGAATAAGGGAAATAGTGTATTGACATTTACAGATGCGATTATAAAAAACCATGTATCCTCGTTTGATAACCGCAGCGGAATTACCTTCTGGGTTTATAATGAGACACCACAGACTAAACCACTCAAATTTGATTTCCTCGATGAGCAGGGACGTATCCAGTATACGTTTGATTTTAATCTTGACTTCACAGGCTGGAGAGCAGGGTGGATTGCGTATAAAGATATGTGGACCCCATCGGGAGAATCACCGGTGAAAAAATATGTATCGGTACTAAAGATTAACTCTCCGGCAGGAATCTCTTCCGGAACGCTTTATCTTGATCGTCTGAACTTTGTTAAATTAGTAGATCATCAGGCAACTCCCGATGCTCAGATCCCGGATAATAACCGTCATCTGGATCGGGAAATATGGCATTGGGGAATGCTGCATAAGTGGAATACCCAGTCGTATGATCTTCCGTTATCCGTACCTACTGCTGCTGAACAAAAAGAGATGGACGGTATAACTGTTGCAATTAAATCAATGCTCAAAGGTAGAACGCTTTCAGCATCAGACCGGACAACGCTGTCGGATCTTGTAACAAAGGTCAGATTAACGCCTGACGGGGGAGGAGCACCGCTTATGCTTAACAATAGCGTGAAGAGTGGTGATATAAGCTTTACGCAACTAAATCAGCTGCTTGATTTATCGTCCCGCGGATGGTATATAGATAATAACGAACCGGATAAACAAACATTTATCAGTGCAGTGAAATATGCGCTTGATCAGGGCTTTGCTTATGAAAGCGGAATGGGTACAAATCATCATTATGGATACAGTACACGTGAAATATATGGTGCTGTATGGTGGATGCAGGATGTGCTTACTGCTGCGGGTTTATGGGACGATGCTTATCGTATGGTCACATACTGGAGCGGACTGGCTGAATGTCGTCAGCCGTTCAATCCATTGCGCGATGAGATTACCGATTCGTGGAATACACTCATACTACCTAAACTTGCTTGCGCGGCAATGAATGCAGACGCTCAGCAACGACTGAGGGACCTTCGAAGCCTTTCGCGCTGGGTTTCCGGTTCATTAAGTATTACTCCCGGTACAATCGGAGGGATCAAGGTTGACGGAACAATATTTCATCATGGCGGGCACTATCCGGCTTATGGAATTCCTGGGCTTGCTTATGTGGGTAAATACCTTTCGTGTGTTAACGGAACATCATTTACAATTACAGATGAGGCACGTGATGTTATGAAGCTGGCACTTACCGCATCACGTAATTATTCAAATCTTCGTTCCTGGGGATTGGCTCAGTGCGGACGAAATCCGTTTAACGGAGAGATAAGTAATGCAGGAGGCACAGCATTCGGATATGCAGCTCAGGCAGGAACATCACTCGACAGAGAACTGGCTGCCGACTTTATGCGTATAAAAGAAGGACAGCGGCTTTATACAGATGATAATAATATGTACAGAGCTTTCAGAGCAGCCGGTATATCAGAAGCAGTCTCTCCGCAAGGATTTTATATATTTAATTATAATAATCTGGGAACTTATCGCTACAAGGACCAGATGGTTACGCTCAAAGGTATGAGCAACACGCTGTGGGGTAGTGAGATCTATTCGCAGAATAACCGTTTCGGACGTTATCAGAGTTATGGATCGGTACTAATAATTGGTACACGTACACCTGATCCGGTTGAAAATGCTTACCCCGTAAGCGAGCAGGCAAGTCGTTTTACCGAAAACGGTTGGGACTGGAACCGCGTTCCGGGTACCACCACCATACATTTACCATTCGATAAACTGAACTCTCCGAATGCAGGAACACTCATGCTGCGCCAGAAAGAGCGTTTTGCCGGAACGTCTTCCTTAGAGGGTAAACACGGTATGTTTGCCATGAAACTTGGCGAGATGGATTATACCAATTTTACAGGAGATTTTACGGCACGTAAGTCTGTGTTCTGCACAGGAAACAAACTGGTTTGTGTGGGTAGCGACATTAATAATACGAATAGTAGTGCATCGACCGAAACAACTCTGTTTCAGCAATCGTTGCTGAATACGGCAGAGTCGATAGAAATAGATGCGAACACGCACGTTGTATTTCCCTTCTCGGTGACACCATCAAGAGCGGACGATCACTTACTGCGCGATGTTACAGGTAACTATTATTTCATTCCTAAAGGTCAGGAGCTGATTGTAACGAAATCGGCACAGACATCGAAGGAAAACAAAACGATGAAGAATACAACCGGTAACTTTGCCACGGCCTGGCTGAATCATGGTGCAGCTCCCCGTAATGCAAAGTATGAATATTTGATTCTGTTAGAAGCTGCCCCGGCACAGATTGATGCATGCAAAAAAGGAGATAAAGGCTATGAGCTGATTGCTCAGACGCGTGAAGCCCACATCGTAAGCTTTCCTACGGAGGGAATACGCGGCTATGCTTTATTCGAGTCCTACAGCAACGATACGGATCCCTATGTGCTTAAGTCTGATGCTGAAACCATGGTGATGCTTCGTCAGGCAGACCAGAATCTGATACTGAGTATTTGTTCACCTGATATCAATCAGACAGAATATGACTATACCAATGCTCAGGAGAGTCAGCCCGTACAACGAACTGTACGTCTGAAAGGAGAGTGGGAAATGAAAAGCGGAGCAGGACGTGTTTCTCTTTCTTCAGGCAATGGTTATACCGATGTGACTGTAACTTGTCAGCACGGACAACCGGTTGAGATCGAGCTTTCTCCCTTGGCAACGAGCACTCCTGAAGTAGATGCTCAGTCAGAGATTAAAATATTCCGTTCGCAGGGAAATCTTGTTGTTCAGAGTGCAGAGGCCGTGATTGAGGTTTATAATCTGCAAGGGCAAACAATGCTAAAACAGCAAAAAGAAGAGGGAGAAATACGTCTTTCACTTACTCAGTTTCCTGTTATCGTGAAGGTGATTACGTCTAATGCACAACGTACTCAGAAGGTAATGTAAATATTATCCGAAAAAAATGCTATATTCGTTTTTCATTTGCATAAACATACTTAATTAAGTGATAGATAATTTAATGTATTGATATCACTTACAAGATAGTAAAACACTATTTTATGACTAACAGAAAGAACCTAAACAAAAAATCAAGTCTTCTTGCAGGACTATTACTTACGATGTCTGTAGGTGCTACGGCTCATAATTTTGAGTCGGCAATTCCTGCTACCTTGTCGGTAGAATCAGGTACAATAGCTCTTTCGGCAAAACATTTTAAAGATGGAGCTCAATCACTCAGATGGGCATGGGAAAGTGAAGGAAGCGTACTGACATTTACGGATTCCGAAATTAAAGGAAATGTAGCTTCGTTTGATAACCGGAGCGGACTTACATTCTGGGTATACAATGAGACACCGCGGACAGAGCCTTTGAAGTTTGATTTTCTGGATGAACAGGGACGTATCCAGTATACCTTTGATTTTAATCTGAATTTTAAAGGATGGAGAGCCGGATGGATTGCCTATAAAGATATGTGGACACCGACCGGTGAATCGCCGGTGAAAAAATATGTATCTACACTTAAAATAACTTCGCCAGCCGGCGTCTCTGCCGGAGATCTCTATATCGACCGTATGGACTTTGTTACAGCTGTTGACCGTCAGGCAACTCCAGATGCTCAGATTCCTGATAATAACCGTCATATCGGACGTGAGATCTGGCATTGGGGGCTTCTGCACAAATGGAATACGTTTGATTACGATATGGTCCTGACTGCCCCTTCGTCTGAAGAATTGAAGGAAATGGCTACTATTTCGGATGCCATTAAAGCAGTTGTAAAGGGAAAAACACTATCGGCTGCGGACCGCAATACGCTGAATGATCTGATTAGTAAGGTGAAACTTACACCGGAAGGTGGCGGAGCACCTCTTATGCAGAAAGATAATGTGAAGAGTGGAGATATCAATTTTCTGCAACTAAATAAATTACTTGATTTATCATCACGCGGATGGTATATTGATAATAACGAAACGGATAAGCAGACGTTTATCAGTGCGGTGAAATATGCACTTGATCAGGGATTTGCTTATGAAAGTGGTATGGGTACGAATCATCACTATGGTTATGATACCCGTGAAATTTACGGAGCAATCTGGTGGATGCAGGATGTGCTGATTGAAAATAACCTGTGGGACGATGCTTACCGTATGGTCGCATACTGGAGCGGACTC
>JBOFDD010000384.1:0-3198 GCA_051646645.1 Bacteroidales bacterium
CCTCAGTAACAAATAGCCGAAAGGGATTGAACCGATCAGATAAGAGACTAAAACGAGCACTATTTCTATTCCGCACTTCATTATGAATCTGTAATTAAATAGATAATAAAGAGAACTACATATACCAGAAGATAAAACAAATAGAAATTACGAAACTTCAGATAAACCTTATCATCCGGATACCGATTAGCGAATAGTCCTTTAATTTCGCGCCAGAACACCGGCTTAATATTAATCGTCCAGCTATCGGTTTTGTACACCAGCTTCCGGAACTTACTCCTGTAATATCCTAATGGTAAACCCCAAAGTAAAAAAAGAATAAACCAAAAATTTTCCGGCAATTTCATAACCATTTATTTTTTAGGAAACCAGGGAAAAAAGGCATTCGTTTTTCGAATGTATTCAGCATACTGCGGCTTGGTCGTATTCAGTGTTTTCTCAAGAAGTGCAACTCCCGATACTTTAATAATAAGAAGAGTCATTACGACAGAACCTATCGCCTGCCAGTAACTGCCTGCTGCTATACTAAAGAGCGCATAGGCCCACCACACAGCCGAATCTCCAAAATAATTGGGATGGCGGGTGTATTTCCAGAATCCCGTACACATCACCTTTCCCTTATTCTGCGGATTGTTTTTAAAACGTGCCAGCTGATAATCACCTCCTGCTTCAAAAGAAAATCCGATCACCCATACCAGTATAGCACAGTAATCAAGCAGATTCAGAGAATCAGAGGTGTTGCCCATACTAACCCCGAGTAAAGGCAATGAAATAATCATTGTCAATACGCCCTGCAATAAAAATGTTTGAAAATAGCTAATCCACCAGTAGCGCTGAGGTCCATATTTCTTCCGGAACTCCCGGTAGCGGAAATCTTCGCCATGTCCCATATTTCGCCATGCCAGATAAAAAGAGAGTCTCAAGCCCCAAATGGTTACCAGGACAAGCATCAGGTATTTGCGAATCGTCAGATCACCGGACATAAATACATAAAAGGCATTTACCACTACGAAGCCGACACCCCAAAAGAGATCGACAATACTCACATTCTTCAGCTTAACACTCCAAAGCCACAAAAGCGTAAAGAGCGCTAATATCAGAAGTGAAGCCTGTAAAAACAATGTACCCATACTAGTTAATTATTTATCAATAAAGCAATGGCTATTGCCCCAAGTCCTGCATGCAGCCCGATAATAGGAGAAATATCTACAACCGAAACAGCAGGCTTACCTGTCAGTTCAATCATTTCTTTCTCCGTTTTTCCGGCTCCTTCCGGATCATGAGCATGCAACACCATGTAATTCCACACCTGCTTGCCGTCTGTTACTTTCTGAATATGTTTCAGGATTAATTTTAAACTGGCTTGCTGACTAAAAGTATTCCCAAACAGAAGTGATCTGCCCTGTTCATCCATCGACACTACGGGATTAACACCCAGCAGCGAGGCGACAAATCCTTTGGGTTTAGACACACGTCCCCCCCGGATCATCGTCTTAAGGTCGCGCACACTCACAAATATCTTTGTCTGTCGGATATCGTCATAAATCATTTTCACAATTGCATCAGCCGTATCGCCCGCTTCGATTCTTTCTGCCGCTTTCAGAACAAGCAGCCCAAGTCCACCCGACAAATTTTTTGAATCAATCACATAAACCGGCTTATTGCTTTCTTTCGAAATACGCATTCCCGCCTTCGCACTATTGGCAAAAGTTCCGCTAAACTGACCGGTCAGGTGAATTGCAATAACAGCATCGTAGTGCAACGTCAGATGAGAATAGAGATTGGTAAACATCTGTTCGTTGATTTGAGCTGTTTTCGGAAATACCTTTTCCGATTCAAGCATATCATAAAAGCGGTCAGGCTGAATTGTCACCTTATCGAGAAAATGGTTATCGCCAAAATTAAGGTTGAGCGGCAGCACATTGATCTGGTAATAATCGATCAGTTCCTGCGATAAATCACACGAAAAGTCCGTCACCAGTGCAATATTCCATTTACGCCCGGAGGCAATTTCCTGCTGACGGATCATATCGTCCACCTTTTGAAAAGTAATAGTGCCACAGCCATTTAATTCCCGAAAAAGTTGTACCGGATCATTCGTATGCACATGTATCCGGCAGGTAGCCTGCGAACCGGCTATAACAACCGAATCGCCACTACGACCCAGGATTTGCTGAAGCTCAGTCTGAGAAATAATTCTATTTTTAATCATCGCTTCCGTACAGTAGCGATAGCCCGTTGCACCATTCACCGGATGATGATCAGGGTGAGAAAAAGAGGCAGTCGGAGAAGGAAGAACGGACAACTCTCTGATATTGCCCACACGAATAAAATCAACGACCCCCTTCATGAAGAGCACAAAACCCTTTGCACCGGCGTCCACTACTTCCATTTTCTTTAATAACTGAAGCTTGAAAGTCGTTTCAGTCAGTGATTTATCAAGCACTTCCAAAGAATCTATCAGCACCTTTTTAAAACTCAGCCCCTTCTCTCTTTTCTTTATCAGGTATTCGGACCACTCTTTTACAACCGTAAGCATAGTTCCTTCTACCGGATTATCTATCGCCTCATACATGTAAGGCACCGAACGACCTACACTCTCGGCAAAGTCATCAATATCAATTTCAGCACTGTCCTTTGTTTCGCAACTAAGTCCGTACAAAAACTGAGCAAAGATTACACCCGAGTTTCCTCTTGCCCCGATCAACGCAGCTTCAGCAATATGGTTTACGGTCGTCTTATAGGATTTATGAGGTTTAATCGAGTCAATTACAGAACGAACTGTGGCAGCTAGATTGGTTCCCGTATCTTTATCACTCACCGGAAATACATTAATTCTGTTTATCTCCTCCTGGTATTTAAAAAGCTGATTTGCTCCGGCAAGAAACGAATAGTAAAGAATCTTACCGTTCGCCTTTGTCCGCCCGCTATTGCTTACAGCCACGCATTGAGCCATTGTTTATTCGATTTTAAATTACAGTTGTTTGTTAACAGTAAGAAAAACAAATAAATACAATTTAAGGTTCAGATAGAAAGCAAAAAGAATATCGAACTGAGAGACAGGCGGTATAGCGACTTAGGTGTTTAGAGAGAGTTAGCACGGCTGTTTGGATAAAATCAGGATGTGATATTTTTCAAGTAATTGACTCAATAATAATCTGAAAGCTAATCACAACTACTATTATTGCTCTTTTTACT
>JBOFDD010000385.1:0-14601 GCA_051646645.1 Bacteroidales bacterium
TCCATTCATTAAATACAAAAATACGATTTGTACAAAATTAAGTGTAATCAGTCTTGATAAAGTTATTAGATACATTTCAACAGATAGGAGCATTTTTTTCCTTTTTAGGTTTCAAGGAGAATATACCTGAGTAGTTACATATTTGTGCAATATGTCTAATTAAAACCGAAATATATGAAAAATACTCAAGAGTTCGAATTTAAAGGAATTGTACTTTCTGGATTCCTGATGTTATTTGTTTTCTTTTCACTGATAGCGTTTTCTATATTTTGCTTTATCAATCCTTTTGCAGGTGACGCAACCTATTTCGTTGGCGGAATTCTTATTCTCGCTGCACTTTTCCTGCTTTTAGGTTTGGTTATGATCGAACCCAATAATGTACGTGTCATGGTGTTCTTTGGTAAATATCGGGGTACATTAAAACGAAATGGTTATTTTTGGGTTAATCCTTTGTATACAAAAACGAAATTAACCTCACGTGCACGAAATCTTGATATCCCGCCTATCAAAGTCAATGATAAGAACGGAAATCCGATAATGATTGGGTCTATTTTAGTTTGGAAAATTTGCGATACCTATAAGTGTATGTTTGAGATAGATTCTTCTTCTATGGTATCTACCGTGCCAGGTCAGGCTGAACCAGGACGCATGAAGGCTTTCGAAGAATTTGTGGGAATTCAGTGTGACGGGGCTTTGCGAACACTCGCAGGGTATTATCCATATGATTTGCTGGATAATCAACAGCATGAGATCACTTTACGAGATGGAGGTGAAGAAGTCAGTAATGAGCTTGAAAAGGCTATTAACGAGCGGCTGGAGCTTGCGGGTATAGAAGTTGTTGAAGCCAGAATTAATTATCTGGCATATGCACCCGAAATTGCGGCTGTTATGTTACGCCGTCAGCAGGCTGAAGCAATTATAGCTGCGCGAGAGAAGATTGTAGAAGGTGCAGTCTCCATGGTCGATATGGCACTTAATCGTTTAGAGGAGCGTGGAGTTGTAAAATTGGATGATGATCGTAAAGCTGCAATGGTAAGCAACCTGATGGTTGTTCTTTGTTCTGATGAACCGGCTTCTCCTATTGTAAACACATCCGGAAATGCATGATATAGAATAATATTTAATTAGTAAACAGTAAAACGGTCTGTTCAGATCAAGACTCTGAACGGACCGTTTTACTGTTTATTTTTTGATTGGTCGTAATATCCGGGTCATCGTGAATGATTGCTTATGAAATAGCAAAACCGGTAATGAAACACCGACAACCAGAGCTATAAGAATAAAGATGGCTGTCCAACCGTTTTTAAATATATCAATCAATAAATTTGGATAAGCTTGTGGGTCATCACAACGGATAAATTTAGTCAGCGATAAAAACATTTTGTATGCATACATTCCTGGAATCATAGGTAATAATGACGGAAATGTGAATATCTCGTTTGGGCAATGAATCGCTTTAGCACAACCGAAGCTAAGTATTCCAATAAGTGTTGATGCAAGAAATGTAGCAGTTGCAATATCCAGCGAAGTTTTATGCAGCAGGTAATAGCGGAACGCATGTCCGATTGCAGCAAGAAAAGCAGATGCTGCGACTGCTTTTTTTGGCGGGTTTGATATAACAGCGAAACCAATAGCTGCAACGGCTGCAAATAATCCGTCCGAAATAAGTGCGAGTATAAATTCTATATTCATAATTTTTCAAGTCCTAATGTTAATAACGTCATTAAAAATCCCACAGAAATACAAATTATCAGAATTGTTGCATTGATCATTCGTGATACACCGGCAAGGACATATCCTTCGAGCATATCCATAATTGAGTTGATTAATGGAACGCCAGGAATCAGGAACAGCACGCTTGTTGCAAGTGCAATATCCGGTGTTGTTCCAATATTATAGATAAGTCCGGCTCCAGCAGTAATTGACGCTATAAATGCAGAGGAAATGAATACTACAAAATGGTTCATGTGTCTGTTCATCATCTCCTGACGAACAAAAAAACCGATTAATGTAGCTATAAATACAAGAATATAACCATAATTATCACCACCAAATAGCTTACAGAATGAAGCGTTAGCACAAGCAACAAGCAGCAATACTGTCCATCTGGATAAACGGGGAGTTTGCATGATCTCTTTGTACTGCTTTTTTATCTCATCCAGACTCAGATGCTGATCATAAGCTTCCCAGCTTAGTGAACTCAAATTAGAAATTGTTCTAAAATTTAAAGCCATAGGTTTGATTCTGCGTACACCGGTAAATGTTTCGTTGCTATTCCGGTCTTTAATCATCATTGTGACATTTTTCTGAAACATAGTTAAATCGACATCATAGCCCAGAGCATCGGCTACGCGAACGATGTTTCTTACTACACGCGCAGTATGTGAGCCAGCTCCCATAAGGCTGATAGCGATGTCCAGAAGTAGATCAGATACTTCGTCAATTTCATTTTTTTTCAGCATAAGGTAATAGTGTTAGTCAGTGTGTGTTGCGTGGTTTGAACACTTTTTTTATTATCCAATTTTAATTTGAGCGCAAAAGTATTCAATTATTGTCTAAGTACTAACTTTTGTATGGTGAAAGTTAAATGTGATCAAATAATGCCGTTTTGAATGCATGGTATAGAAACAAAATGAGCATTCTTCAAAAAAAGAATGCTCATTTGCTTTATTTTTTAGCTTTGATGATTTCAGTAAGAGTTTCTTCTGCATTATCATATTTATAGATAAATCCCTCTTCAACTAATCTTTCAGGAAAGGCTGCCTGACCTTTTACAAAGAGAGAGGCTGCTCCACCGAATATTATGCGCAGAAGTAATGGTGGTATATTAAGCCAGGTCGGTCTTACAAGTAACTTTGCAACAGTCTGAGTAAATGTTCTGTTATTTATTACATCGGGGGAGGTCAGATTGTAAATTCCACGCGTAGTCTCATTTGTAATAAAAAAATATACCGCTCTTACTACATCGTCAATGTGAATCCACGATAGGGGTTGATATCCATTCCCAATCATTCCACCCAGAAATAATTTAAACGGTAGAAGCATTTTAGGAAGACTTCCTTCTTTCCGATCCCAAACCAAACCAAGTCGCATGATTACTAATCTTACTTCCGGGTCAATATCTTTGACTTCCTGCTCCCAGTTAATGCACACCTTTGATAAGAATGTTTTACCAACAGCTTTATCACTTTCCCTATAGATATTATAGTCACTTGGGTAAATCCCGGCAGCAGATGCAGATATAAAAAGCTTTGGTTTGCTTGTCAGCCGGTTAATGGCATGAACAAGAATGCGGGTTGGACCAATGCGGCTCTCCATTATTTCATCTTTTCCCCAGGGAGTCCAGCGTCTGGCAATGGTTGAGCCTGCCAGATTAATGACAGCATCAGCACTTTCTAAAGCTGTTAATAACTCATTTTCCATACTTGGCTTAAACATCTTACGCGTTAACGGGATGGTTTCGATGGATAATGAATTCAAATATTTAGTTAGGTATGAGCCGATAAATCCGCTTGCACCTGATATGGCTACTTTCATGTTTTTAATAAATATACTAATAGAAATTTCTATAAATAGCTACTTCTGCTGTATTTCAGAAGATCAAAAAGATCTGAGAGTTATTCTCAAATGATTGTGCCAAATTTAGAAATTTCATTTTAGTTACATATCTATTTCTATTATTTTATTTTAAACAAATTGATACTTAATCTGAAAAGATGAATTCATTCAGTCTGAAGACAATAAAAAGAGAGAATACCCGTTTCTTTATGATATTCTCTCTTTATCTTTACTCTTCTACATGTATTGTATCAAATATATCGAAAAGCTCTTCAACCGTACTTGCTCTTAACATAGCAATGCGGGTGTCCCGGAAATTAGGTATGCCCTTAAACAATGGTGTAGCTGCAATATGTCTTCGAATGTGCAAGATCCCTCTGTATTCATCCAGTCTTTCTACGCTTTGAATAACCTGTTGTTTCATTACGTTCATCTTTTCGTCAAAAGACAGAGGAGTCATTTCTTCACCGGTTTCAAGATAATGCTTGATTTCTTTAAAAATCCACGGACGACCTATCGTTGCTCGTCCGATCATAATGGCATCTACTCCATATTTATCAAAACACTCTTTTGCTCTCTGAGGAGTGGTAATATCGCCGTTCCCAATAATCGGAATATGCATTCTTGGGTTGTTTTTTACTTCACCAATTAACGTCCAGTCGGCTTCACCGGTGTACATCTGACTGCGCGTGCGTCCATGAATGGCTAATGCTTCAGCTCCGCAATCCTGAATCTTCTCAGCCAGATCAACGATGATCTTTGAGTCGTTGTCCCATCCCAGACGTGTCTTTACCGTAACCGGTATATTTACAGCCTTCACGATAGAACTGATAATTTCAAGCATTCGGGGAGTATCTCTGAGCATTCCAGCCCCGGCACCCCGTCCCGCTACCCGTTTAACCGGACAACCAAAATTCAGATCAATTACATCCGGATTTGCTTGTTCGACAATACGTGCCGCTTCAGTCATGGCATCCACATCGTTGCCATAGATCTGGATTACCACAGGGCGCTCTTCGTCACTGATTGTAAGCTTCTGCTCTGTTTTTTTTACCGAACGGATCAATGCATCACTTGAAACGAATTCCGTGTAAACCATATCAGCGCCGAAACGTTTACACATTAAACGGAATGATTGATCGGTTACATCCTCCATCGGAGCAAGCAATGCAGGATACTTTCCTAAGTCTATATTTCTGATTTTCATTTCTGAATTTATAGTTAAGTCAGAGAGGCAGTGTGTCGCAATAAGTCGTTGCCTGATTGTAAAGCAAGTCACAAAGCATCTGTCTGTTACGTGAATGAATATTCGGATGCAAAAATAGTGCTTTTTCTTTACGTATGTACTACTTTTGCAGGAAACGCAGAGGAACTTAAATATGTCAGAAAGGATTATTACCCCCATCGTTACAGAGGATGGAAGTCATACGCTCTACATTCCTGAAATGGATGAACATTATCACAGTGTGCACGGAGCAGTTCAGGAGTCTACTCATGTATTCATAGAGACTGGATTTAAAGCAAAAAAAAGAAACAAATATAAAGTTCTTGAAATCGGATTCGGAACGGGACTTAATGCATTATTAACTGCAATGGAAGCTGCAAAGCAGGATGTGAAAGTTTATTATACAACGCTTGAACTTTATCCTTTGTCTCCGGAGATTACAGATCATCTTAATTATCCCTCGGTTCTGGGATTAAATGAACAGGATACTCAGATTTATCAGCGTATTTTGGATGCGAAATGGTCTGAGAAGGAAGAAGATTTTATTGAGATCACATCCCGATTTTATATCCGTAAACTGTTTGTTGACTTTACAAAGTATCCGTTTCTTGAAAAATATAACCTGATTTATTTCGATGCTTTTGCTCCGGATAAACAACCCGAAATGTGGGATGCATCCTTGTTTGACCGCATCAGTGAAGCAACGGATGCCGGAGGTATACTGACAACTTATTGCGCAAAAGGCGTCGTACGAAGAGCTCTTATTGCAGCAGGATATAATGTGGAGCGCCTGCCAGGCCCTCCGGGTAAACGGGAGATGTTGCGTGGAACAAAAATGAATGACGACTAAAAATTTACACTTATGATAAAGGTAGGAGATAAAGTACGTTTTCTTAATGCTGTTGGCGGAGGAATCGTAAGTAAAGTGATCAATAAAGAGATGGTTCATGTTCAGGATGAAGATGGATTTGATATCCCTGTTATGATCAAAGAATGTGTAATTGTAGAAACACAAAAATCAAAAGAACCAACTGTTTACAATACAGCGGGATCAATGATGGTTGAAACCCCTTCTATTCAGAATAAGGTGGAAGAAGAACTGTCAAATGCAATGAGTACACAGGAAACGAAAGAAGGCGAGCAACTAACTGTTTATCTGGCTTATGTGCCTCAGAATATCAAGTCTTTGCAGACTTCGGATTATGATTGTTATCTGCTTAACGATTCAAACTACTTTTTATTCATTAGCTATTTATCTAAAAAAGAGGAGGGTTGGGTAGCCCGCTATTCCGGGATTATTGAGCCCAACACCAAGATGTTTATGGAAGAGTTTTCTAAAACTCAATTGAATGATCTGGAGCGTGTATGTGTTCAGCTTGTCGCGTTCAAAGCTGGAAAAGCATTTGATCTTAAAAATCCGGTATCTGTTGAACACCGCATTGATCCGGTTAAATTCTATAAATTGCATAGCTTCCGCGAGAGTGAATATTTCGATGAACCATCTTTATTGTATCCGATTATTCGTAAAGATATTCCGGAAAAATTATTTCAGGTATCAGCACTTGAAATTGAACGTGCAATGAAAGAAAAGTTGCGTGAAGAGCGACCTAATAAACAGCCGATTCAGAAAAAAGCAATGAAACAGTCCGATCTGATTGAGGTTGATCTCCATATAGAAGAGTTGCTTGAGACAACTGCCGGCATGGATAATGCTGCAATTCTTACCGTGCAGATCGAAGAATTCAACAATGTGATGCAGGCTTATGGTAAAAATCAGGGACAGAAGATTGTTTTCATTCATGGAAAAGGAGAGGGCGTATTACGCAAATCAATCCTTGATGAACTGAAGCGTAAGTACAAAAATTGTATCTGGCAGGATGCTTCTTTCCGTGAATACGGATTTGGAGCAACCATGGTAATTGTAAAGTAATTCATATCTTTACACCATGACATTTGAATCATTTAAATTAGCGACTCCTTTGTTGCAGGCAATTGACAATAAAGGATATAAAGAAACTACTCCGGTTCAGGAGCAGGCCATCCCTCTGCTTATGAGCGGAAAGGATGTTCTGGCTTGTGCGCAGACTGGGACGGGGAAAACAATTGCATTTCTGCTTCCTTTGCTTCATGCTTTGTTGAACACACCTTCAAGCTTTGGCGTGAAAGCTCTTATTCTCACACCTACGCGTGAGCTTGCTTTACAGATTAGCAGCGAAATTGAAAGTATGGCTCCGTTTACAAAAATCAGTAGTGCTGTTGTTATCGGTGGCGAATCAGTAGAACATCAGCTTGATCAGATAGAAAGAGGAGCAGATATTCTGATAGCAACTCCGGGAAGGTTACACCACCTTCAGGCAAACCGTTCTATTGATTTCCGTAAGCTTCAATGGCTTATTATTGATGAAGGAGATCTTATGTTGGATATGGGCTTCATCGGTACGATTCGTAAGATTGCGAGAGACTTGCCACGGAAAAGACGTACAGCTTTGTTTACAGCTACTTTACAGCCTGACACCATTAAACTGGCTAAAGAAATACTTTATCGTCCGGCAACCGTAAATCTGGTTGAAGAAAAGCATGATCTTTCTTTGATCACGCAAATAGCATATTATGTAGATAAGCAAAATAAACTCAATTTGCTCATTCATTTGCTGAAGGAACAACAGGTGAAAACAGCTCTGATATTTGTAAGAACGAAAAACGAAGCCGATTTGTTGGCCCGTTCTCTTTCGCGGGCTGGATTTTCAGCATCATCTCTTCATGGAAATAAAGAGCAGGATGAGCGAAGTGAAGCCTTTCGTGAATTCACGACGGGGCAGACCAATCTGCTCGTTGCTACAGATATTGCAGCACGGGGTATTGATGTTGAGGATATGAGCTTTGTCTTTAATTACGATTTGCCGAATGAACCTGAAACCTATTTGCACCGCATCGGGCGTACAGGCCGTGCCGGAAAGAGTGGAACAGCTATCTCTCTTTGCTCTAATGCCGAACTGCGGTTCCTGAAACCTATTCGCAAACTGGTAGGAAAGAATAGTATTTCTATAATTGAAACCCATCCTTTTTCTTATGCTCCAAGAAAGAAGGAGGTTAAATAAAAAACAGCGAACAGGAAGCCCGGCTTTCTGTTCGCTGTTTTTTTATGAAGCTGTATATTTGAATAAATGTAGTTTTTAGTTGTTTTGTATTCTTTTGTAAACTATTTTTGTAGAAATCGAAATGCGAGAATCATTCGTTAAAGATCAGATACCAGTTGTATTGCTTTTGAACCCAGATCTGTTTTTATTATGCAGATTAATTTATTATACCTGAAATGTTTATGAGAAAATCATTATCTCTTTTATTCGTTATTGTATTATGTGTAGCATCTCTTCATGCGAAGAGTGCAAAAGATGTAGTTGTGCCTGTACCGGCTACGGTTAAAATGAACACCGGAGAGCTCCAGTTGAGTAACACGCTTGAAGTAAAAGCTAAAGGTAAAACTACAGTAAAGAAATATTTAATTAACGAGCTGTCCCAACGGTTTGGTATTAAACAAGGAAAAGGGGAAGTTTCAATCCTGCTTAATCTTGATCAATCTTCAGGACTTGGAGAGGAAACCTATTCGCTTCTTATCACTTCAGATGATATAGAGATAAAAGCATCTTCAGATAAAGGTTTGTTTTATGGAGTTCAGTCTCTTCTTCAGTTGATAAATGCAAGTAAGAATACTGATGGCATTACACTTTCTTGTCAGGAAATTATTGACGAGCCCCGCTTTTCATGGCGCTCTTATATGATCGATGAGAGCCGTTACTTTTTAGGAGTTGAGGAGCTGAAGCGTATGATTGATGCATTGGCTGAATTAAAAATGAATGTTCTTCACTGGCATTTGACCGATGATGCAGGATGGCGGATAGAAATAAAGAAATATCCATTGCTGACTAAGATCGGATCTAAACGAAAAGACACGGAGATTGGCACCTGGGGAAGCGGAAAAACATCCGGCGAACCTCATGAGGGATTTTATACACAGAAAGAAATAAAAGACATTCTTCGTTATGCACGAGAACGTCATATAAAAGTGATTCCGGAGATCGAAATGCCGGGTCATGCGAGCGCAGCCATTGCTTCCTATCCATGGTTGGGAACTAAGAAGGAGCAAATCGAAGTTCCGGTTTTGTTTGGTAAACACTATGCGATCTTTAATGTGATTGACCCGAAAGTTCAGACATTTTTAAAAGATGTAGTCGCTGAGGTGATTGATTTGTTCGATACTGATATTATCCATATCGGAGGCGATGAGGTTCGTTTTGATCATTGGGAGCAAGATGCAGCCATGGTTGCTCACAAAGAAAAAATGGGATACAGTTCATTTATGGATATTCAGATTGAATTCGTAAACATGATGTCAGAATATATCAAAAGCAAAGGTGCACGTATGATGGGATGGAATGAGATATTGGGTAAAAGCCTGCATCCCGGAGAAATCAGTTTCGAAAAACCGAAAACCGAAATTGCCGAAAACGTGATGGTTCACTTCTGGAAAGGCGATGTGAAAGATATGAGTGCCGCAGCACGTAAAGGGTACCAATTCGTAAATTCATACCACGTATTTACCTACCTGGACTATAGCTACAAAAGCATTTCGTTAGAAAAAATGTACAGCTTTAATCCTATACCGGATCATCTCGAAGAGCAATATCATAAAAATGTAGTTGGTGCCGGCTGTCAGATGTGGAGAGAGTGGGTACCTGATGTGGAGAAACTACATTATCAGACATTTCCTCGTATTGCAGCTTTTGCAGAGGTAGGATGGAGTAAGGAAGAAAACAAAGACTATCCTGCTTTTCTTTCCAGATTGTCATTGATCAAAGAAATCTGGAAAGAGAATGGAATAAAGTTTTATGAGGAGCTGTAAGATTCTGATATCTACGTTGTACAAAAAAGTACCGGCAGTCCATATGATTGGATTGCCAGTAGTTTTATCTGTTTCCATGAATGTCATTTTCAGGAATTGTATCTGCTTAAATTGAAGAGAATAATACCTGATCAATTTGTTTTTTTATTAGGGCCTTAATTAATCTATTCGTAAGAACTGTAACTCTGAAATTAGAGCTTACCGAGTTTGATAGAAGCAATAAATATTGATTTATTCAGGTCAGTATTAATGACTAATGCCACGTCTTTATACAACTCTTTTAGTAAATAGAAAATATAGGGGGAAGAAATGAGAAGAATAATACTATTGTGTTGTTTATTATTTTTGTTTTTGGGGAGCAATGCAAATATTTATTTTAAACATATAGGTAAGTCGGAAGGATTACCTCAGATATCTGTTGTCTCCATATGTCAGGATGAACTCGGACGCATGTGGTTTGGTACACTTGAAGGACTTTGTAGTTATGATGGAAACTCGATTGTAACTTATAAACCATCGCGGGATGATCGTAATAATTTTCTTGGGAATGAAGTCCATAATCTGGTCAGTGACCGCAATGGAAGTATTTTTTTTACATCGGATGATGCATTATTACGATATGATATTCGAAACGAAAAGTTTACAAATGTCAGACAGAGAGTCAGTACGTTACATAATCAGGGCAATAATGTGTGGGCAGCTGTTCGTGATTCTGTTTTTAAATGGAATCCTGAAACTGAGAAGCTTGATTGTATCTACAAAATGCCAACAGGAACTCGAATATCCGAAATTTATTGTGATGTGAATAATTGTTTATGGATTGGAACGATTTCCGGATTGTTCCGGATTGATAATATAAATAATCCGGCTCCGGTTTGTGTTATTCCGGAAGTAAATATTCATTCGCTTTACCGGGATTCAAAGGCTCGAATGTGGGTTGCTGCCTATCGTGGAGGAATGTATAAGATTGAGAACGGTGTTAGTACAGAATTTGCTATCGAAAATAATTTTAAACTCTCTAATAATGATGTCCGCTGTTTTGTTGAAGATAATGACGGGAGTATATGGATTGGAACTTTTAGCGGACTTAATAAAATTGATACACTTAATAATGTCGTTTTTTATAAGAAAGATTCACAACCTGGCAGTTTAAAGCACTCTTCGATATTTTCGCTTTATAAAGACAGGCAAGGAACTGTATGGATAGGAACGTATTATGGAGGGGTTCATTGTTTTAATCCGGAGATAGATTGCTTTAAACATTATGCTGCAGATGTTACTCGTAAAGATTGTCTTAGTTTTTTCTTTGTAGGTAATATGGCAGAAGATAAAGATGGAGGTGTATGGATTTGTACAGAAGGAGGAGGACTTAATTATCTTAATCGGAATACTGATATTTTCTCTCACTTCCTGTCAGATGAGAAAAATGAGACGAGCTATTATCCAAACTTAAAATGTATTGCATATGATAAGCAACGCGATTATCTATATATAGGCACTCACAAACAAGGATTCATAACCTTTGATATAAACTCAAAATCATTGCTTAAAGGAGATGATATTAAACAAACAGGAGCAATACTTTCCCATATATCATTAAGAGGAGACAGTCTTTTTTTCTTATCTGAAAAAGGACTTCTTTGTAAAAACCTAAAGACTCAAACGACAGGGAAATTATTTCCCGGTATTCCCGAAGTTCATAAACCTGCAATAACATTTTATATTGATTCAGATCAGTTTATCTGGATTTCTCAATATGATCAATTGCTGAAAGTTAATATGAAAGACCCTTCTCAGAAATCTGTTTACAAATACGGTCAGAAAGGTTTCGGGAAATTTCATGTCTTGAAAATTATAGAAGACGCGGATGGAACCTTGTTTTTTGGGACAAATGGATCCGGCTTATTTAAATACGATGAACAAACTGATCTAATAAATCAATGTGCGGATCCAGGAATACAATACTGCTATAATTTATTGCTGACACCTGGCAATAATTTGGTTATTACAAACGAAAAAGGCTTGTTGATATATAATTCACAAAGCAAAGACTTAAAGCTGATTGATACAGAAGATCAGCTTCATCTGGCAGCTATTAACGACGGTTGTGGGTTAATGATTTGTCATGATGGTGAGATATTCGCAGGAGGTACATCCGGTATGTCTTGTTTTAATTTAGATAATCTGTTATCAGCATCATCAGCCTATAATATTTATTTGTCTTCGCTTAAAGTAAATGATAATGTGGTCAGTTGTAATGAGAATTCTGATATTTTGACAGAGGCTTTGCCTTTTGTTTCAGAAATAAAGCTTAACTATAATGAGAATAACATATCTTTAAGTGTAGCCTCAAACAGTTATATAGATAATGCACATCGTAAAGTTTATGAGTATAAACTTAGTGGCTTGGGCAATGACTGGAGTACTACATCAAATAATAGTATCGTGTTTACTAATCTCGATCCGGGATCATATAAACTTATTGTACGGGAGAAGCAACAAAATCCGCATGATGAGATCCATTTTCTTGAAATTCCGATAATTGTTCGTCCACCCTGGTGGGCTGCATGGTATGCCTGGTTAGCATATGTCGCTATTGTATTGATAGTTATTTTCACTCTGTTTAAGAACTGGAAAACAAAGATGCAGTTACGCTCCTCTCTGGCACAAGAGAAAATGGATAAAGAAAAGAACGAAGAGCTGGCTCAGGCTAAGATCCAGTTTTTTACGAATATCTCCCATGAGTTCAGAACACCGTTAACTCTGATTATGTCTCAATTAGAAAGTCTGTTGCACATAAAAAGTCACTCTCCATATATGAGAACACGCTTGCAAAAGGTTTACCGGAATACTTTTCAGTTTAGAGAACTTATATCTGAATTGTTAGACTTTAATAAAATGGAACGGAGTAAACTATCTCTGAATGTTTGTAATGCAGATATTATTCAGTACCTGAAAGATATTCATACTGACTTTCAGGATCAGGCTCTTAGTCAAAATATTAAATTTACTTTTCAATCTGACGTTTCTTCAATAAAATGCTGGTTTGATATGCGGCAATTGAAACGCGTTTTTTCGAATTTGTTATCAAATGCATTTAAGCACACTCCTGTTAATGGGGCAATTGGCTTATATGTTTCTGAACATTCAGAATCAATAGAGATTAAAGTGATGGATAGTGGTGAAGGTATTCCTCAGCATGCTCTGCCGTTCATTTTTGATCGTTTTTATCAAATCAATCCGGCTCATTCATCTCCCGGGAGTGGAATCGGATTAGCGCTGTCTAAAGGGATTGTAGAAATGCATCATGGACAAATTTCAGTAAACAGTTCATTGCATTATGGGTCTGTATTTACGGTAGTGTTGCCTAAGCAGAATCCATTTGATGAAGATTCTTCCGTTTCATTAACTGAAACGGAAAATATTGAATATGTGTTTTCAAATGAGGACTCAGAGGTAGAAGAAATAGTTAATAATAATTTTGATGATGCTTGTGCGGATCCGTCAGATGGAACAGTGCTAAATAAAGATAGCGTGTTAATTGTGGAAGATAATGAAGAGTTATTACAGGTCTTGATATCTTTATTATCACCTCTTTACCGTATTGTTATTGCTATGAATGGTAAAGAAGGATTGAAGCGTGCTTCTGAAGAGTTTCCGGATTTGATTCTGAGTGATATAATGATGCCTGAGATGTCCGGAACAGAAATGTGTGCTAAGATTAAGACTAATTTTGATCTTTGTCATACTCCGGTTATTTTACTAACAGCATTGACTTCTGATAATAAAAAGATGGAAGGTCTTCAGTGTGGTGCTGACGATTATATTGAAAAGCCATTCAATAATCAGTTATTACTTGGCCATATTGCCAATCTGATCAGAAACCGGAAATTGTTAAAGAATAAATTCTGTATTAAACAGGATGATATAGCTGTTAGTCATGAGGTTCAGACTTTAGCATTAAATCCCATTGATTCAAAGTTCCTGACTCGTCTTGAAGAAGTAATTAAAGAGAATTTGTCGGATCCGGAATTCGATGTCAACAGACTGGCCAAAGAGTTAGCCGTTAGCCGTAGTTCTTTATATAATAAATTAAAAGCACTGAGCTGTATGTCGCCAAATGAGTTTATATTGAATATTCGTTTGAAGCATGCCTCTGTATTATTGAAGAATAATCCGGAACTTCAGATAACTGAAATTGCCTATCAGACAGGGTTTAATTCGTTACGCTATTTCAGACATTGTTTTAAGTCTCATTTTAATATGACTCCACAAGATTACAGATCCAGAGAATAAGTAATTCTCTGCTATTTGTTGAGACAAAAAAGCAGATATAGTTATTCTATATCTGCTTTTTTTATTTAGTCATTTTCAGAGTTCCATTCTTTAGCACCCTGTTTCTTTAATGCTGCTGTAAATGCTTCTGCTTTTTGTGCAGCCACAGCTTCCTCTTCCGGAGTAGCAAAAGCGTGTTTGTACCCTTTCACCTTATTCCAGTCACCGCGTGTAAAGTCAGGGAATGCCACTGCTGCACAGTTGTTGTCCATCGACAATTCGCCAAGCTCTGCTAGTGAACACCATTCTGCAAGGTCATACACATCCATATCCAGAGGAAGACCATTTTGCAGACAGTAAACCAGACGTGCATCCATAATAAAGTCCATACCTCCGTGACCACCTACTTTCTTAGCCATTTCGCCATATTTCACAAGGATCGGGTGTTTGTATTTTGCAACCAAAGCATCCATATCTTCTTTTGACATAAAGCTATGTGAATCTAATTTGTCAACAACCGGCTGAACACCTGAAGCTGCCATTTGCGATGCATCAAGCGCATAACCCTGAGTCGGATATTTGTTTGCAAATCCTTTTGTACCTGTCAATTGATAAAGACGGTTGTAAGGCTGCGGAGTCATTA
>JBOFDD010000386.1:0-3211 GCA_051646645.1 Bacteroidales bacterium
GATGCAATCGGATGGCAGGCTCATGTGGATACAGGATGGGAGAAGATCCCCGGAAATACGGAGCGTCTTTCTGCTTTTATTGACTGGTGCCATCAGAATGATCTGGAGTTTCATATTACCGAATACAATGTTTGGCTAAAAACAGCTCAAGACGGAAGCGAAACTGATCAGGCAAATACAACTGAAGCAATATTCAGAGTACTTCATTCAAAACGAAATAATGGAGTGATCGGATTTAATATTTGGGGTGTAATTGATTCGGATACAGCCAATCCTGACTGGAACGGAGCTCTTTGGAGTAATGACGGAAAACAGAAAGAGTCTGTGGCGAGAATCAAAAAAGTGCTTCTGGAGAATACTAAGTAATATCAACAATTTATTGCTATGTTTTAAAAATCCAATTCAAATTAAGATTTCGGATTCTTTTAAGTCTGTTTTCCTTTTCCTCTCCTTGATTTAGTACGCTAAATCTCCGTTTCGAAAAATAAAACAGCCTCTAAAATTATCTCGAAAAACACCACAATAAATTCTTTCTATTACTTAAATAGAGTTGATCAAAATTCATATTCATGAATACTCAATCTAAAGTTTTACTTTTTCTGGCTTCAATACCTTTGGTCGTCAATGCTAAAAAAATGGAAAAACCCAATATTTTATGTATTACGTGTGAAGATATTACGCCAAGACTTGGATGTTATGGAGATCCGGATGCGCTAACACCAAATCTGGATAATTTTGCGACAAGGGCGATACGGTTTACAAATATGTTTACAACCGTAGGGGTAAGTGCTCCGAGCAGGGCGGCCCTGATTACAGGAATGTATCCGACTGCTATCGGTGCAAACTATATGAGGACTAATGCTCCACAAAATGCGATGCCATCGGGAATAAAACCATATGATGTCGTGTTGCCCGAGGGTATTAAATGCTATACTGAATATCTGCGTGACGCGGGTTACTATTGTACAAACAATAATAAAACAGATTATCAGTTTGCATCGCCTTTAACTGCATGGGATGAGTCAGGTGTGAAAGCACATTGGAAAAACAGACCTGAAGGAATGCCATTTTTCTCTGTATTTAATCTGAATGTTACACATGAAAGTCAGATATGGAAACGTGCAGATAAGCCTTTAGTTGTAAAGCCTTCGGAATTACACTTACCTCCTTATTTACCGGATGATCCGGTGGTCAGACGAGATATGGCTGTATTATATGGTAATATCTACGAAATGGATAAGCAGTTTCAGAAGTTAATAAATGAGCTTGAACAACAAGGTGAGCTTGAAAATACAATTATCATCTGGTTTTCGGACAATGGCGGGCCTCTTCCACGGGAGAAACGATCTGTATATGAAACAGGGATTAGGGTTCCTTTCATGATTAGTTTCCCGGATAAGAAAGGGCAGGGGACAGTTGATGAAAGATTGTGTGTGTTTCCGGATATACCGGCAACGATCTTATCCTTAGCTGGAATTACTCCGCCGGAATACATGCAGGGACAAGCTTTTCTGGGGAAATACAATGTAAATAAGCCTCGCGAGTATGTCTATGCTGCACGTGATCGTATGGATGAACAGGTTGATAAACAGGGGGCTGTAAGAGATTCGAGATATAAATATATTCGTAATTATAATGTAGATCAATCTAATTACAGACCGAATGCTTACAGATTGCAGATGCCTATGATGGAGAGAATGATTCAGTTGCTAAAAGCTGATAGTCTTAACAGAGAGCAGAGCAAATGGTTTGTATCCCCTCGTCCGGAAGAGGAATTCTATGATTTGCAACAGGATCCGTATGAAATGCATAATTTGATTAGTTCTCCTGAATATGCTCAGCATATTGACAGACTCAGAAGTGAGTATAACCGATGGGTTTTAGAACAAAATAAGGGGTGGAATATACCGGAATCAGAAAATCAGGAACGAATGTGGCCGGGAGGCGTTCAGCCTCGGTTATGTGATCCGGAAATCAAAATTATACGTGGAAAAATAGAAGTATCATCATCAGACAAAGGAGTGTCTTTTGCTTATCAGATAAATGGTCAGGGATACTCTAAGAACCATTGGTTTTTATACAAAAATCCAATTCGGTTAAAAAAAGGAGATGTATTATCAGTTGTGGCTGTCAGAGCAGGAATGAAAAACAGCAAAGTGATACATTATCCGGTAAATTAAAAAATTAATAATGCCTTAAAATATTAGGAATGAAAACCATTGTGACTTTTATGTTACTATTTCTGACATGTGTTTCTGTTTTTGCACAGAAAGTTTCAGGGGTAGTATTAGACGAAAAAAAGGAGCCAATTATCGGAGCCGCTGTTCAGATTAAAGGAACATCGCAGGGAACTGCCACGGATATTGATGGTAAGTTCGAGATCAATGTGCCTGATCTGAAAAATGATGTTTTAGTTATCTCCTATATTGGATTTAAGAAAAAGTATCAAAAGTTAGAGGGTAAATCAATGTTTACCATCATTATGGAACCTGAAGTTCATGAAATACAGGAAGTTGTTGTATCTGTTGGATACGGTTCTATGAAAAAAAGTGATATTACAGGATCTATTGTTTCTATTCAGACAAAAGAAGAGGAAAGCCTGCGTGCAACTTCATTTGATCGTATGTTGCAGGGGAAAGCTGCAGGTTTGGTTGTGAATACGGGTAGTGCTGCACCTGGTGGGGCATCTAATGTTCGTATTCGTGGTAACAGTTCTTTACGCGGAAATAACTCACCGCTTTATGTTGTTGATGGTATTATCATTACTACAGAAGAAACTCAGAATCCTATGGGACAGGGTTCAGGTGGGGGAAACTCAATGATGAGTGAGCAAAATCCATTGTCTTCAATTAGTCCGCAGGATATCGAAAGTATTGAGGTGCTTAAAGATGCTTCAGCAACAGCTATTTATGGTTCTCAGGGAGCAAACGGGGTGATTCTGATCACGACAAAAAAAGGTAAATCAGGAAAACCAACAGTGAATGTGGGTATGACTTTAACTGCATCACACATGAAAAAACAAGTACCAATGCTCGAAACAGCTGATTATCTTGGTTTTTACAACTATTTCCTAGGAACTACAGGTACGCCTTTGACAATGAATGATGTCACACCCGTAAACTGGCAGAAGAGATCAACACGAACAGCATTGTCGCAAAACTACAGAACAAGTATTAGTGGTAAGGCAAATAAAACGTCTTATTATTTATCA
>JBOFDD010000387.1:0-7476 GCA_051646645.1 Bacteroidales bacterium
CATGAGGAAGTTCAACCTGTTACGGATTTCCTTAAGAATTTCTCCGGCTATCTGTTTTTGTTTATCAGAAAGACGCTCTTCGATATTTGAAAGAAAAGCCACAAGATCAGAAATATCCATTTCGGATAGCTCTGCAATATTCTTGTCGCCAATGCGATAATACAGAAATTCTTTCTGTAAACGCTTTCCTCCACACTCCGGACATAGGGCTGTTTTCACAAACTGATTAGCCCATTTCTGAGCAGTTGCCGAAGCTTCGCTTTCCTGCTGCATTTCTATATAGCGCCCAAGTCCTTCGTAAGGAACGAGCAAATGAGTAGAACCTAATGCCGGATTTTTAAATTGTAGCTTCTCCTGAGTTCCGTTGATAATATCATCGAATGTTTCATCATCTACCTCGGAAAGAGGTGTTTTTATTGTATAACCTCCTTTTTCGAGAATAGCCTCGATCTGCCAGAATATCATGGAGTTTTTAAATTTACCCAAAGGAGCCAAACCTCCCTGATATACACTAAGCGAAGGATCGGGAACAATCTTATCTTTATCTATCTGATTTACAAAACCCAGCCCTTTACAACGTTTACATGCACCATGAGGTGAGTTGAAGGAGAAGTTGTGAGGCGATGGCTCGGCATAGGATAGCCCTGTCGTCGGACACATGAGCTGACGACTAAAATGACGCACTTCATCATTGGTAACATCAAGAATCATTAGCAATCCGCCACCCTGCTTCATTGCCGTACGAATACTTTCGCGCAAACGACGATCATCAGCTCCGTTCACAAGCATTTTATCCACAACAAGTTCGACACTGTGCATCTTGTAGCGGTCGAGCATCATATTTGGTATAATCTCACGTAGCTGACCATCAACACGCACATTGAGATAACCTTTCTTACGGAGATTTTCAAAGAGCTCCTTGTAGTGTCCTTTACGGTTACGTACCAATGGTGCAAGAAGAATAATCTTCTTATTCATATAGCGATCCTGAATCAACTGAAAGATCTGCTCTTCGGTATATTTCACCATCAGCTCACCGGTGTTGTACGAGTAGGCTTCGCCAGCTCTGGCATACAACAAACGAAGGAAGTCATAGATCTCTGTTGTTGTACCGACGGTTGAACGTGGATTTTTATTCGTTGTCTTCTGCTCAATGGAAATAACAGGACTAAGACCTGTTATCTTATCTACATCGGGGCGCTCGAGATTTCCTAAGAAATTTCGGGCATAAGAAGAAAATGTTTCGATGTAACGTCTTTGCCCTTCTGCAAAAATCGTATCGAAAGCCAGCGAAGATTTTCCGCTTCCACTTAAGCCGGTTATTACGGTAAGTGCATTGCGCGGAATTTCAACATCTATATTTTTGAGGTTATGTACCCGTGCTCCGAGTACTTTAATTTTTTCGTTTTCGTTCATCTGTAATATTTATTGTAAAATAACCAAACAGACAGAGATCTCTTCTATTAACGGTCAATCACCCACGATTCATCGTAAACTATCGGTTTTGACTTACCATAATACATATCTTCCTGTAATGGTACGGAAAGGAAATAGGTTTTCCCTGATTTATTAGGGATGCCCCGTCCTCTCACCCAGGGATTAAACTCCTTGAACTGACCATAGGTTACACCTTCTGTCTTTGCTATATCCAGTAATGAGCTGACTGTAGAATCGATCTGCAACTCTTTTGTGCGGATCGGCATATAAAGCTGATTACTTTTCAGTGCAAATCCATAGCGGTAGGGCTCAGCAAATATCTGTTTGATGGCAACCATGCGGAACACATAGCGCTGGGTTTCTTCGGTCAGCCACATATCATAGAACGAATCTACGTCCTGATTGTTTAGCTCCTTCGAAATACGTCCCATTCCCCCATTATAGGAAGCGGCAACCAATGCCCAGTTACCGTATTTCTGATACGCTCTTTTCAGATATTTACAAGCGGCACGGGTTGATTTCTCTATATGAAAACGTTCGTCGATCGAATCGGTCACTTCGAGTCCGTACTCTTTGCCTGTAGCCGGCATTATCTGCCACATACCTGCCGCTTTTGCTCCGGAAATCGCACGTGGATTCAGACTACTTTCAATTACCGCAAGGTATTTGAAATCTTCGGGAATGCCGTTTTCTTTAAGAATGGGAACTATTATTGGAAAGAAACGATTGGCACGCTTGATAAGCATACCTGTAGTAGAGTGGAGATAAACAAATGAAGACAACTCTCTGTCGAAGCGTTCAAACGCATCGTAGCGGGTCAAATCAATCTTTTCTCCTGCAAATTCAACACTTTCCGGTATTTCCGGATAAGAAGTAACACTTGAAACAAACATCTTCTCTTTATCTACCTTATCGATGTTTTTTCCTGAGAAGAAAAACAAGGCAGAAGCTCCGACACAAACAATTGTAGCCGAACTAACAATATATTTTTTGATCATCATAGTATAAAACAATAAACGCAAAGATACAAAGCTTATTCTCAATAAACTCTGTATCTCTGCGTTTTATAAGGACAAAAGATCTTAAATATTATCCGTGTTTACTAACACGACGTAACATATCCACATCCAGTATTTTTATTCTCCGACCATCTACGGCAATCAGATTTTCATTACTGAAAATTGATAATGTCCGGATTGCATTCGATGTTGTCATGTTTGAAAGACTTGCAAGATCTTCTCTTGAAAGATAGATAGCAATGGTTCCACCATCCTCTTCAAACCCGTAGCTATCAAGCAAAAACAGAAGTGCTTCAGCCAAACGTCCGCGTATGTGTTTTTGCGTAAGGTTTACCGTACGGGAATCAGATATACCAAGATCAACTGCAAGAAGTCGGATGAAAAACATGGCAAGGCGATTATTTTTCACGACCAGCTCCTGCATTATATCCAGAGGAATATAGCAGACCATCGATGGTTCAAAAGCAGCTGCAGCTGTAAGATAATTCTCATTAGCAAAAGCTGCGCGATAAGCAAAGTATTGTCCGGGACGAATCATACGCATGATCTGATTTCGTCCTCCAACTCCCTCTTTATAAATCTTCACTTTGCCTTTTACCAGACACATCATACAGACAGGCTTATCTCCTTCCGAATGAATCACCTCATTTTTTTTGAAGGTGTGCACCTGAAAGGAGTCTTCAATCAGTTGCTGCTCATTGGCGTCAAGCGCGTTCCAGATTTCAGGAATCGCTTCTGATATATTAAGAATAGATTTCTTGGTAAGCATAAAAATTGCTGTAAAAACATGTTTAATAGCACAAAATTAGAATATTTCTCTGTTTATACAAGATATCTCTAAATATTTTCAAAAAATAATCTAATTCTTTTTCACAAACAATGCACTAAGCTCCCACAACATATATAAAGGAACAAATACGACACCCAGAGTAAAAGGGTCTCCGGATGGAGTGATCAATGCAGCAACGATTAATGTAACTACAATTGCATGTCTGCGATATTCATTAAAAAACGAGCGTTTCAAAAAGCCAAGCTTGGATAGAATAAGCGACAATAATGGCATTTCGAAGAAAATCCCGATTACAAATATCAGAGATAGAAAGTTGCTCATATAAGAATCTAAAGATAACTGATTCTCAATAAGTGAACTTAACTGATACTGAACAAGGAAACGCAAAGTCATCGGGAAGACAACCGAATAGCCTACAAATACGCCTAGTACAAAAAGGATATTGCCAAGCACAAATGCAAATGCAATGCTTCGTTTTTCATGCGGATAGAGTGCCGGACTCACAAATCCCCAAAACTGATAGAGCACAAAGGGGAATGAAAATAATAACCCAAGCGAAAACGAAGTGGTCATGTGTGTCATAAACTGCGAAGCGAGCTTGATATTTATGAGATGAACCTTAAAGTTATCTCCGCAAAAATCAGGCAACACGCCTACATATTCATTCGCTTTACACAAAAGACCATAAAGATAAAAATCAGACCGGCAGGGTGCCAGAATAACATTATCAAAGATATCGGGCATAAATATAAAAAAGAGAATCATCATAATTATGATGAAAATGAGAGAACGGATCAACACACCCCGCAATTCATCCAGATGATCCCAGAAAGTCATTTCCTTTTCCATGAAAAAGTGTTTTGGTCAGTGATTGAATAAAGAAGAGATAATAGCTTACTTTCAGCAAGCATATTATCTCTAATCTTTATAGTATTATAAAAACCGAAAGCTTTTATTGCTTTTTCGTTTTATCGTTTGTATCATCAGCATTAATTTCTTCTTCGATACCCTTCACGCCTTCTTTGAAGCTTTTCACTCCTTTTCCAAGGCCTTTCATCAATTCAGGAATTTTTTTACCACCAAAAAGTAGCAAAATGGCAAATGCAATTAGGAGAATCTCACCTGTCCCGAAATTTCCCAGAAATAATAATGTAGAATTCATTTTTAATCAATAATTAGTTAGATTCAATTAGGTGTCCGACAAATATAATAAAATATCTGTATTATTATAATCAGATATTATGAAGATTATGTCCCATACGATCTTTTTTAGTTTTCATATAACGCTCATTATGCTCGTTAACAGAAACTTCAATCGGCACATTATCTACAATTTCAATTCCATAACCTTCTAACCCAACACGTTTTACCGGATTATTAGTCATCAAACGTACTTTATTAATACCTAATTCATGCATAATAGATGCACCCACACCATAATCTCTCTCATCTGCCTTAAATCCAAGGTGCAAGTTAGCATCTACCGTATCCAGACCTTCTTCCTGAAGCTTATAAGCTCTTATTTTATTCATCAGACCGATACCACGACCTTCCTGATTCATATAAATAACAGCCCCTTTTCCTTCTTTTTCGATTGCCTGCATAGCTTTGTGAAGCTGTTCGCCACACTCACAACGCTTACTACCGAAAATATCTCCGGTCATACATGATGAATGCACGCGAACCAGAATAGGCTCGTCTTCTTTCCATTCGCCTTTGATAAGTGCAATATGCTCTAATCCATTTGATTTCTGACGGAATGGTATAAGACGAAAATCACCATAATCTGTTGGCATATTTACTTCATCGCCTTTCTCAATCAAAGATTCTCTTTTAAGCAAATATTTGATCAATGCAGCAACTGAAATGATTTTCATATCAAATTTCTCTGCGACCTCCATAAGTTGAGGTAAACGGGCCATAGTTCCGTCTTCGTTCATAATCTCAACCAACACTCCCGAAGGATACAACCCTGCAAGGCGCGCAAGATCTACTGCTGCCTCTGTATGACCAGCTCTTCTCAATACACCTCTGTTGCGGGCACGTAATGGGAAGATATGCCCCGGACGACCGAAATCTGCCGGTTTTGTATTTGAATCAGTAATCGCTAAAATCGTTTTAGCTCTGTCTGAAGCAGAAATACCTGTTGAACAGCCATTACCTAGCAAGTCAATTGACACGGTAAATGGTGTTGCATGCAAAGCTGTATTACCAGCAACCATCAGATCAAGATCAAGATCCTTACATCTCTGTTCTGTTACAGCACAGCAGATAAGCCCACGACCATGCGTAGCCATGAAGTTAATTTTATCGGGAGTTATCAGTTCCGAAGCTGCAATAAAATCTCCTTCATTCTCACGATCTTCATCATCAACTACAATGATTAGTTTGCCGGCTTTGATATCCTCAATAGCCTCTTCAATTGTATTGAGCTTAAACATAGTCTTAAATATTTAGTTCTACTTTTTAATTAAGTTACTGATTTCACTGTTTATGCGTAACACATTCTGCAAATCGGCTTTCAGTGCTCTTCGCTGCAACAGTGCTAATATATAGATTATTATCCCTACAGGGAATAACAAAAATCCTAATAAAATTCGCACCGCTTTGTTTGTCGGAACGATATGCATTTTCTCAATCTGCAATACCGGATATTCAGATATCTTATAGAAGAAGGATCCGTCATCCGCATTTAATAGTTCTTCAACAATTTCTTCGATATGAGCAGATATTTGTGCGACTTCTTCAAAATGATCGCCTTTTAGCCACATATTGAAGTAACTGAAATTGTATGGTTTCGAAGACTCTTTAATAAAACTGTTCACCTCCGCATCAAGCTGTTTAATCTGCATGGATACTTTTGCCAGATCTGCAGAATAGATAACAACTTCTTTTTTAGACAGTGAACGCGCGGCTCTCTTCCCAAACAATTTTTTGAAGAAATTCGCATACGTATCGCTACTCAGAATTGTAGAATCCTTTACAGCCTTATAGGTAAGGAATATTCCTAGTGGAACCAATATAGCCGAACTTAACCACATTCCCTGATAAGCCGGAAGAACTCCGTCACGTGCAAACTTATACCCTACATTATCTATTATATAATAAAAGATAAACAGAAAGACAGATAATACCGCCGGGGTACCTAATCCTCCTTTACGAATAATTGCTCCAAGCGGGGCTCCGATAAAGAAGAAAATAAGACATGCGAAAGACAACGAAAATTTACGATGCCATTCGAGCTCATGCCGGTTTATTGATCTTTTCGTATCTGTATAGTTAAAACCTCGATACTGTATATCCTGTTTACGGGAATTTGCAGACGATTTTGCAGAATAGTAAACCTGACGTTTATCATCTGTAGACAGCTTCGTAAAGATAGAATCAATATTAACAGTCGTATATTCTGTCAACAATGATTTATCTTTTACCGTTGTATCTTTACGACTCACAATCCGGTCATTGGCTACAATCATTGGTGTACCAAACAGTAGTGCCTTTGCATTCATTCGTTTAATACTATCATTAACCAGACGAAGCGAATCGGCTGTTTCCCCCAACTGCTTCAGATCTTTACCGACATACTGACCGGAAAGAAAAGATTCATCCATCCGATTGAAGTTCGCATCAAATTCAATAAGCAATTGCTTATATGAAAAAGATTCTCTGCGGTAAGGTACATTATTATATGAGGAACGCTGCTTCTGAAGGTTTTCAAAACTCTCCCCACTCCACAGTGTATAGAATAATGCCTTTTTATCTTTAGTCATATCCAGACGGGCTGAATCGGCTACGATTACTGTTGCGTTTTCAAATCCTTTGGAATAGTCATATACAATAATATCATAAAGAACACCAGTTTCGCGATTCTTCTTTCCTACATACATATTAAAGTCTGCAATCTGATAAAAAGTCTTTTCCGGGATATCCAGCTCCGGTGACTTTTGTTTCATTGCAAGTAGTAAGCTATAGGTTTTTACCTGCACTTTCGGATTTACTTCATTCTGATAAAAGAACGAAAAAACCGAAAAACCACTAATCAATATAATTAAAGGGAACATGATACGAATCAGTGGTACGCCTGCGGCCTTCATAGCCAGCAACTCTAATCGCTCACCCATGTTACCAAAAGTCATCAATGACGCTAATAGTAAAGCCAGAGGCAATGCCATTGGTATAAGTGATAATCCCGAATAAAGGAAAAATTCACCCAAAACAGTAAAAGACAAT
>JBOFDD010000388.1:0-1891 GCA_051646645.1 Bacteroidales bacterium
AGTCCAGAGGATTTCCATTCCTCAAAAATGATTTTGAATTCAGGGATTGATAGGTATTTCATATTCTTCGGTTTAAAATTTTGGTAAAATTAAATGAGAATATAAAGCCAACCTATACGGGGTTTACCGATGGCTTACGACGAATAAAGTCATAACAGAGACTTTTGAATTCTTCCCGAGTACCCCAGTTTAGTGATTGTACATTCTTTATCTGCACGAAGGATTGATATCCATTCGGGAAGGTAAAACATAGATCATCAACAAAAGTATCTTTTTTTTGAATGCAAAAAGAAGTCTTATCTAATTGGTTTTTAGACTGAAATATCAGATTTAAAAGCTCATAGACTAAATAATACAATTCGTATTTTCCTCCTTTGGCATTGTTTACACCTCCCTGATGTTTGTATTTCAGGTATTCTTGCTCTCTTTTTGTAAGCATAATAGTTCTTCATTGGTCAGTTTTCTAAAGCGCGGAATCCGCTCATTATTGATCTCTATTTCTTCAAAGAAAAGTTTCTTCGGTCTCACCCATATACTTTTATCTCCGTAAAGCGCTTCATATACGACAACTTCTTCTAGTGTTTCGCTATCCCGTCCCAGGTAAAGAAGTTTATACAAACCGCCTTTGAAATGCTGATAATAAGAATTTATCGGATCCATAACATTTATTTTAAACATCAAATATAATAACTTTACTTACAAATGCACTTTTATTCAATCATTTATATCCTTAATATCCCAGAATACAAAAAAGGTTCTCAGAGCAAACTTGCTACTGAGAACCTTTTTTATCTGAAAATAGTCAGATATTACTTATCGTGATTGAAGAGGCGCGTTTTAGCCAGCTCTTCGTACTGAGTACCTTTACGTCCATAGTTGCAATACGGGTGGATACTGATGCCACCACGCGGAGTGAAGATACCTGTTACTTCGATGTATTTCGGATCCATCAGACGGATCAGATCCTTCATGATGATGTTTACACAATCTTCGTGAAATGCTCCGTGGTTGCGGAAACTAAACAGATAGAGTTTTAAGCTCTTGCTCTCTACCATTTTTACATCAGGAATGTAGCTGATAACAATTGTTGCGAAATCAGGCTGTCCGGTAATCGGACAAAGACCTGTAAACTCAGGACAATCAAATTTCACCCAATAATCATTTTCGGTGTGACGGTTATTGAATGCTTCTAACACTTCCGGAGCGTAGTCATCTTTGTAAACTGTTTTAGCGTTTCCCAAATGGGTAAGGGATTCTTGCGGATTATTCATCTTGTTTGATTTCTAAGTAATAGAAAGAATTTATTACTTAATAGTTCTATACTTCTTTTACTTTAAGGATATTGTAAGAAATATCCGTGTCGTACACATCGCTGTGGTCTATACGTTTTACGTAGTTCACCACTTTGACTGTAATCGGCAGAATAAGGAATTCATAAGCTGATTTCAGGATAGCCTGAGTAATAATCAGCATAAATAACTCATCTGTAGGCACAATTCCTGCAAACGCAATCGGGAAGAATACAAGCGAGTCTGCTGATTCTCCGATCAGTGTAGAAACTACAGCGCGCAATGAGAAGTACTTTCCGTTTGTCATCACTTTCATACGGCTCATCACATACGCATTCAGGAATGATCCAACCAGAAATGCAAGAAGACTGGCTACTGCAATACGTGGAGTCGATCCGAAAATGGTTGCAAATGCATCCTGATGTTCCCAGAATGAAGCTCCCGGAAGATGGATTGCCAACTGAATGAAGAATACAGCAAGGAAGTTCATCGCAAAACCACTCCAGATAATCAGGCGTGCCTTACGAAATCCCCATACTTCGGCAATACAGTCATTAATAATGTAAGATAAAGGAAAGACAATTAATCCGGCCGTTGCGGTA
>JBOFDD010000389.1:0-5694 GCA_051646645.1 Bacteroidales bacterium
CATATAGGTAGTAAAAACGGCTATAAGTTCCCGCGCACATTGGTTTTGTTCTTACTCAGAAGAAATAACTTCTCAAACATAAAATTATCCCCTGTTTTAAAAATTAAGCGGCGAAAATAGGCATTTTGAGCGATATATAAAAATAGAAAAGAGAGGCAAGCTTCATTTTTATGAAGTCCTGCCTCTCTTTATTCTATTTTCAGATAAGAATAATATTTATCTGTTTTCTTAGCGAACCAATACTTTTACAGCTTTACCGTTCACACGAACAATATAAAGACCCTTGTTAAGATTGATTGTTGCTGTACCGTCAACAGTTACTACTTTCACCGTTTGCCCTACAGTATTGAAAATCTCAACACGTGCAGCTGATTCTGTTTCAACAATCACACGTCCTGCTGTAGCATAAACTTTTGTGTTTGTTGCATCAAGAGATGGATTAGATACGAATGTAGAAATATCACCTGTTGATCTTGGGAAAATTTGAGGAGTTGTTGTATTATTGCTTGTATATGTAGTAAAGAAACCTGTCACAGATAATTTAGTAGCAGGAGGTGTAAAGCCACCTAATACTAAAAAGTTATCACGACAAACCATTGTAGTTGAACCATCAGCTCCAGTCATAGTATTATTTGAAGCTTTGTCTGATGTAAACGCTTTAGCTTCCATGGTTACATTGTGAACAACCACAAGTTTATGGATAAAGTTTGCCGGATTAGCAACTAATGCCTCTACAGTTGTTACTTCAGCTTCAGGAACGACATTTCCTTGTGAAGGAATTGTACCCATAGCTACTGGTATTAATTGTTTAACTCCACCGAATTCACCAATAGTTACTTTAAGACCTTTCAGATTATGACCTACAGCAATATCAGCATCAGGAATTACAGAGACTCCATCAGTCATTTTATTATATACAAGTACTGTACCTGTTGCATCATGCAAGTAGATATTAGCTTTATTAATAAATACAATTGTAGCTTCGCTTGCAAGTTCATACACTGTTTCTCCTTTAGGATTAGCCAAAAGCTCTGCGATAGAATTGTGTTTTGTTACTTCGAATACTGTAGCTACCATGTTCATAACTTTAGACTCTGCAAGACCACCGCCTGAAATTGTCATAGTACCTTCCTGATTCCCAAGAACAGAAGCAAGAAGATCAACTTTCACTTCGCAACCAGCTTCTGATTCTACTTCTGCCTTTGGCAAAGTTGTTTTCACAGCACGATAACCTGCTCCGGCAACTGTTACAGTTAAATCTCCAGTCAAGTGTGCACCTTTTACAACATAAGTCTGACTAGCAGATGCTCCTTTTTCAATATTTCCAAAAAAGCTGTTACCTGCAATAGAAGCAGTAGGATCATTAGTTACGACTAACGGATCAATTGAAATTGCTCCTAATGCAATATTACCATTAACTTTTGTTGTATAAACCCACTTTACATATCTGGTAGTATTTTTCAAAGCAAATATTTCAGGTTTTACTTTCCCATTTTCCAAAACATTTCCTGCATCATATTTAGTAATTTCTGTAAAAGTAGAACCATCTGCAGACTCTAACACAGTAAAGGTACTTGTATAACCTGGATTTGATTGATTCCACTTTACACTATACTTTAGCTCTTTAGGGGCACTATTAAATTGGACTAACAAATAATCATTTGTTGTATCAAATTTTAACTTGGGAGAAGACGAATAATCACTTCCTAAACCAGACTGAGTAAATCCCGCAGGTAACTCAGAGGCCTTACCATCAAAAGAAATTGGCAGGCTTGCCACTTGCGCCATCGCACTTGCGCTCATAACAAAAAGAGCAGCAAGAAGCGTTAATAACCGAAAACTGTGAGTAAAATTTTTCATACGCTTTTATTTTTATGAAGTTTGATAAATGTGTACAAAGATAAACAATAAAAATTGAGTAATAGTTTACATTTCAATGAATTTGTATAATTTCCTTCGTATTATTTTATTTCACAATAAACTTTTTATTTGCCACTTCCTTTCCGTCCATAAAAACAATAACTCCCCACATACCTATCTTATCTTCAACAGGTTCCCAAATCGTATCACCCAGAAAGAACTTCCAGTCATTAGAGTTCACATAGTGTTCACCCACAAAGTCAGGCGCCACAACTCCTGTCTTAATATCTATAAAAGGAGGATGCTTGATAATAAATTCCAATAAGGTTCCTTTTCCTCCTTTTATATGAAGAATATAACCAAATTCTACATCTAATTCTGCGGGAATCTCTGTAGTCACCTTTCGAAGTTTAGGAAGCTCTTTCGAAGATCGATCCCATTGCGAATAGATCCCGTAACTTTTAATCTTAATATCGATTTTCTTTCTTGCCATAGATAAAAAAAGGAGATTAAACAGCCTTTATGGTCATTTAATCTCCTGATATAATTACTTGATAAATCTACTAAATCTCTTCAGCTTCCGGTGTTAGTGAGCTAATATCTGTATCGCTATCACGATTCACATATTGTTTACGCAACGGATTCCGTTTTGCAGTGATATAATTCTGACGATTACGGTAAGTATCAAGAGCCAGATAAATAGCCTGACGGAAAGATTCTTCCGAAGCTACACCTTTACCTGCAATATCATAAGCGGTACCATGATCAGGCGAAGTACGGATAATACTTAATCCTGCTGTAAAGTTTACCCCCTGATCCATTGCCAGAGTTTTGAAAGGAATTAGTCCCTGATCGTGATACATAGCTAACACAGCATCAAACTCTTTATATAGCCCAGCTCCGAAGAATCCATCAGCTGAGAAAGGACCGTAACAAAGAATTCCTCCATCCTGAGCTGCACGAATAGCCGGAACTATTGACTCTTCTTCTTCTTTACCGATTAACCCGTTATCACCTGAATGCGGATTTAATCCCAGAACAGCAATACGTGGTTTCTGAATATCGAAATCTTTAGCGAGCGTATTTTGCAATAATCGTAATTTACCCAGAATTTCGTTTTTATTAATTGACTCCGCTACCTGAGAAATAGGAATATGCCCTGTTACAACAGCTATACGCAGAGAATCACAAACCAAAAGCATCAGTACATTATGCCCTAAAGCAAATTTCTCGTGCAAATACTCTGTATGTCCCGGAAACTTAAATGCTTCAGACTGGATACTATCCTTATTAATAGGAGCTGTAACCAATACATCTATTAAACCGGCTTTCAGATCGGCTGTTGCTTTTTCAAGTGCAATATATGCCGCTTCTCCAGCTATCTGAGTAGCTTTTCCTAAATCAACTTTAAGATCTTCTTCCGTACAATTAATCAGGTTTACACAGTTTTCGTTTGAATCTTCAGCTGTATTAATAACTGAATAATTAATTGGAGCTACCTCCAGACTTTTTCTGTGATATGCCAGAACTTTTGATGATCCGTAAATTACTGGTGTGCAAAGTTCGATCATACGAGCATCGGCAAAAGTTTTAAGAATTACTTCATATCCAATGCCGTTTATATCGCCCTGCGTTATTCCGACTCTAATTTTTCTTTCCTCTTGTTGCATTTGTATTTAATCTTTTAATGCTTATTTCTGTGCTTCATCAACACCCAACATCAATTCATCGTCTTTTTGCAATTCGTCCGATAATCTTAATGTATATAACATTGACTCTAAGCGTCTAATCAAATTTCTTTTTGCCATAGACGGAGCAAAAACAAAACCTTCTACAGTCACAATCTGTTGAGTTTTCTCGTCTAAGCGGGATAAAGATACGAAAGGACCACCCATCATATCGTTTTTCATTTCCCATAATCCACGCAATCTTACAGTAAACTTACCATGAACCGAAATTGTATCGCAAGAAACAGGTGCCGCCTGTGTGGTCATGATGTACATTGAATCTTTCGATCCTTTGATATTAACCTTCATTACTGAGTCACGCATAGCAATCAGATTCTTCTCTGAGAACGCATCTTTCTGACGATAAGGCACTGCATAAATCACAAAATCCATACGCCCTTTACTTGCATCATTAGATACCCAGAAAAAGTTTTCACCTTTTTTAGTCAGAATAAGATCACTCGGCACAGACACCTGAGCTCCAAACATTTCCATAACATCGTTACGTACGCCTGTATTGAATTTCTTATTAAACGCTGCAATATTACGATTCATTTCAGAACCAACGAAGAAGCTAACAATTTTATCTCCGTTTGCTTTTACATATTCCTCAAATGTTTTTTCATTCGGAGCTTTAATAGTAAGTACCATCTGACCGTTAGACCACACATCTTTTGCATAAGACATAGATCCTTTTGTATACATATCAGAAATATCGGCAATAACGATATTCCGAACCGGTTTTAATATTTTATCAAAGTTTGCCTCATTTACAACAGACACTTTAAAATTAGGTTCTGGCTGAGGCAGACCAGCAGCATCTGATTTAAGCACATTTTCCAGAGCCTTACCGGCATCTTTTTTCCAGATATCTTTATTTACAACCACCAATAATTCATACGGTGCTCCTGTTGCATCAACGGTAAAGCCTTTTTTGCTTCCGTTGCCACTTCCACCACATGATGTCATAATCATCAATAGCGAAAGAATTCCGATAAAAAAATGACTTGCTTTCATATTTCCTTTTTTTAAGTTGACTTTTCTTTATTTGACCGACTAAGATAATATAATTCCATTAATAATTATTTTTTTGCTCAATTTTAACTACAAACAGTAGCTAAAAGCATTGGATAAGTTCCTGAAATACACGTTTTACTATACTAATAATACGAACATTTCGAAATAATATTAGTTCAAAAAAGCATTCTTTTTCAATCATCCTGATAAAAATAAATTCAAATCAGCAGATTGGTCTTTTTGATCTCTCAGTTAAAACGGCATGAACCCTGTTACATTTCAGCTACAGCAAGTTACAAAAACAATACAAAAGATTACAAACACGTTACAATGTGGAAATGATGTTAAACAACAGCTTTTTTTCGCTTGTTTATTTGGTAGATTATTTTTATGCCCATATATTTGTATCGGTTTTTTCATGGTATTAGATTTTAAGGTTAATAAAAGGGTTGGGGTTGTCGCGATGACAACCTTTTCTTTTTTGTATATACCCCATCTTTTCTTCAAGGGACGATACACTCTTTTCTTCCTATCAATTAAAATGTTAGCATTTAATTTTACCTATATCTTTTTATAAATATTAGATAGCGATTCGCTTACACGATTACGTGAATCACGTTGAATTTGTTACCTTTGTGGCTCAAAAAGTTTAATACACCTAACTTTATAATATTATGAGCAAAAAAGCATTTCTATTGATTCTTGACGGATGGGGAATCGGGAACAAAGGTAAAGAGGACGTTATTTTCAATACAGCTACTCCTTACTGGGATTATCTGACTTCTACATATCCACACTCTCAGCTTCAGGCTTCAGGCGAAAACGTTGGTTTACCTGACGGTCAGATGGGAAACTCTGAGGTTGGACACTTAAATATCGGTGCAGGACGTGTTGTTTACCAGGATCTGGTAAAAATCAACATCGCTTGTCGTGACAATTCTATCCTTCAGAATCCGGAAATAGTAAACGCATTTACATACGCTAAAGAGAACAACAAGCAAGTTCACTTTATGGGATTGGTTTCAGACGGAGGAGTTCACAGCTCAATGGACCACCTTTTCAAACTTTGCGATATTTCTAAAGAGTACGG
>JBOFDD010000390.1:0-3316 GCA_051646645.1 Bacteroidales bacterium
TGTTAAGAAAGAGAAGTTTTATGTCAATCCGTCGCTTTTCTGGCGTATGGGGGCTAAATCGGACTTACTTATTCAATATGACTATCTGGTAGATAACCGTACTCCTGATAACGGAACGATACTTTACGACTGGAAAATCTACGATTTGCCATTTGATCGCTTTACGGGTTTGAAGTCAGATAATGTTGGTATTGAAAATCAATCACTTTCAGCTACGTTTAATCATCGTTTTACGGACAAACTAACGCTTCGTGCTGTAGTTAACCGTACGATAGAGAGCAGAGATGATTATCGCATAGATAAGCATTCCAATGTGATTCAGGGTACATCGCTACTGAAACGACTGCTTACAAGTAATGAAAATGAATACAAGCATACGCTTATCCAGATGGACATGTTAGGTGCAAATGTAAAAACAGGATTTGTTACGCATAACTTCCAGTTAGGCATGGATTATCGTTCTACGGATAAGTCGCAGCTGGTCTATAAGTCTGCTGTAATTGATACGATAGATGTTATAAATGGCCCGATCAATAACGATATAGCTAATCTTCCTAAGCTGGCAAAAGATAAGCAGACAGATACACGGATTTCGAAAATCGGATTCATGGCTCAGGATATCATGAATCTGGGTAAATATTTTCGCGCTTCCTTAGGATTGCGTTATACAGGTGTTTTTAGTACTGAAAATATATATACATTTGCAGATTCTAAATCAAAAATATCGCCCAAGTCAACACCTCACGGTTTTTCGCCTTCGGCAGGAATCTCTTATTTGCCTCTTGAAAATGTGAATATATTTGCTACCTATACGAATACATTCACACCGGTAACACTGCGTGGTAAGAATGGCGAAACTTTAGGAAACGAAATTACGGATCAGTTTGAGGCGGGATTTAAGTCTGATTTTATTCAGAACAAGTTATCCTTTAATGCAACCTATTTCTATATCTATTGCAACAATCAGGTAGGCGAAGTGCTGGCTCAGGATCAAAACGGATCATGGGTAGGTAAGGGCTATGGTGAACGAAATGGCGAGTTACGCAATCAGGGAGTAGAGTTAGAACTGAACGCAACTCCGGCAGAAGGTTTGCACCTTCAGGCAGGATATGCATTTATTGATGCACGTTATCTGAAGAGTGCACGATATAAGGATAATACAGTACCTTTTAATACACCAAAAAATACATTTAACTTCTGGTCGAGCTATACGTTCAGCAAGGGCGTGCTGAAAGGCCTTTTTGTCGGAGCCGGTATTTATTATACAGGTGAGCGGAATGCCAATGATCAGGTGAAAGTGCCATGGCATGGTATTACACCTGATGATCCGGTTGTGAAATTGAAAGCATTTACGGAACTAAATGCCAATATAGGTTATTCAATCCGAAACTGGCGATTTAAACTTAGTGCCAAAAATCTATTGGATGAACGAGCTTATCTGACATACAGATACAACTTCATAAATCCGATAACACCACGCAATTTTAATCTGACAGTCAACTATCAGTTTTAATTGTTATAGTTTTACAGAGAATGAGAAAAATACTATTCAGATTACATCAGGTAATCGGTCTTTTGTGTGCAGTAACCATAATGGTTGCATTGATAACAGGTGCTATGCTGATTTTTGAGCAGGAACTGACTGAGTTGTTTCATCGTGATCGCTACTCAATTACAGCATCGGGAAAGGAAAATCCTATGAGTTATGCACCACTGATTTCGAGTCTGCAAAATCAAACCGGAGAAACGGTTAAGAGTCTGATAATGCGCTCGAAACGGGATGATACGTGGATTGCCGAAACCTATGAATCACCACGTGTGCGTTATTATTTCAATCCGTACAACGGAGAAATTGTAGAGAAATTTATTTATGGAGAATCTTTCTTTTTCAAAGTAATGGCTCTTCATCGTTGGTTGATGATCAGTCCAACCGGTAAAACCATAATGGGGATATCTTGTATTCTGTTTTCACTCATTCTTTTATCGGGCTTGTGGCTTTGGATACCAAAATCGGTAAAAGGATTACAAGCAAGACTTACCTTTAAAAAGGGAGCAGGAGCGAAACGCAAGCTCTTTGACTGGCATGTTGTTTTGGGATTTTATCTTACACCGCTTCTTCTGATCATGTCCGTTACTGGTCCAACATGGTCTTTTCCCTGGTACAGAACGATGTTGCTGAACGTATTCGGTGCAGAGGGGACTTATGTAAACAAAAGCAAAGAGCAGAAAGCAAAAGGTGCAGAGCCTTACCAGCTGACTCAGGAGGAGTGGAGCCGTTTTCAGACATATACGAAAACTCTTCCGGCCTTTAACACACTGTCATTTAATCTTCCTGAATCTCCGGATGGAATTTCCTTCAGAATAAATCCCAAAGGAGCAATCAGTAATAAGGTAAGTCTGAATTACAGCTATAATCTGTCAGAAGGAAAGGAGATAAAACGAGAAGAATGGAATGAGTTAAATAAAACCACCCGACTGCGTTACTGGTTCTTTGCCTTACATACGGGTAGTTTTGCTGGTTTATTGTCAAAATGGCTCTATCTTATTGTCTGTCTGTTCGCATCATCACTACCTGTTACGGGTTTCTTTTGGTGGTACAATAAACAAAAGATGAGAAACAATCATTAGAAAGTTCGTATAAAAAGGGAGCATTGATTTTTAGCTGAAATCAATGCTCCCTTTTTTTGTATAGAGGTCATTTCGACTTTTGGTATTTGATTAGTATTAGTCTTTTCGAAAGTGGTTACTATGTTCCCAAAAGTTAATATGATCTCATAAGTATTCTTTATTTTTTAATCTTCAGAGTCAAAGTCAAATTCGAAGTCAAAATCGTCCATGCATTCAGGAGTTGTGAAATCCTCGAGGTTGCGACGATCTTTTTTCGTTGGGCGTCCTGTGCCTTTCTGACGATCAACAAATCCACTGATACGTTGCATTTCAAGCAATTCATACTGATCGGCAGTGGTTACATTTTCCATGTATTCGGGTACGAGTTTGGCTCCCATTCGTCTTTCAGTAAGCTGTAATACTTTGAAAGAATAAGTAATGGGCGGTTTGCGCACCTGAATGATGTCACCCACCTTGATCATGCGTGATGGTTTAACGTTTGTGCCAAGGATGGATACACGTCCTTTTTTACAGGCTTCTACGGCTATGGTGCGACTTTTGAAAATGCGCACGGCCCAGAGCCATTTGTCTATTCTTACTTCGGCTGCCATAATCGGAAAAGTATAGTGTTTAAATGTTTTATTTCAGATTGTTGAACTGATTCATCGTATTCTGAATGCCTTGCAGACAGAAGCTTTTGGTCATTTCT
>JBOFDD010000391.1:0-2145 GCA_051646645.1 Bacteroidales bacterium
CGATAGCTGGGGTTATAACCCGAACTTTTACTTTGCTCCGGATAAAGCTTACGGAACAAAAAATGACTATAAACAATTTGTGGATGAATGTCACAAAAGAGGTATTGCCGTTATCCTGGATGTTGTATTCAACCACTCATGGGGACTAAGTCCGATGTGTAAAATGTGGTGGGACGGAGCAAATAACCGTCCGGCTGCTGACAATCCTTATTACAATGCTGTAGCTCCTCACCCGTATAGCGTGGGTAGTGACTTTGATCACAGCGAACCAAAGGTTCGCGAATTTTTCAAGAAAGTCCTTCAGCACTGGATTGCGGAATACAAAATTGACGGATTCCGTTTCGACTTATCAAAAGGATTTACGCAGACACAAAGTGGATCTGATGTAGGACTCTGGAGTAAATACGATGCAGCTCGTATCGGCTATATCAAAGAATATGTTGATGCAATTAAAGCTGCGGGGCCGAATATTTATGCAATTATGGAACATTTTGCTGAGCAGTCCGAAGAAAACACTATTGCAAACTACCAGAACACTTTGTTGTGGAATAATGCTCAAAACGGATTTGGCGAAGCAATCATGGGCTGGAGCACAAATAGCAATCTGTCACAAATAAAAGCGGTAAACCGTGTCAGCTATATGGAGAGTCACGATGAAGAAAGACTAACTTATAAAGCTGAGCAATACGGTAACGGACTTATCAAGACAGATATTGCTACACGCATGAAACAACATGCTACAACAGCAGCTTTTGCTTATCTTTCACCGGGTCCGCGCATGATGTGGCAGTTCGGTGAAATGGGATACGATTATAGTATTGACTACAATGGTCGTACCGGCAGAAAGCCTGTTCGCTGGGATTATCTTGACGACAATAACCGGAAAGCTCTTAAAGATGCCTATAGCAAAATGATTACTCTGAGAAGAGATTATCCTCAGGTATTCAACTCTCAGACAACATTTAACTGGCTGGTGAGTGGATCAGACTGGGCTAACGGAAAACGTATGGAGTATCAGCACCCGGATATGGATGTTATTGTTGTGGGTAACTTTAATAATACTTCGATCACTGCTGTTCCGAACTTTACAAAAACCGGTACATGGTACGAGCTATTAAGCAACACCACTCTTTCGGTTTCAGACAAAAGTATGAGTCTGCCAATAGCTGCTAATGAAGTGAAGGTGTTCACATCTGTTCTTCCAACCGGAATCGAAAGTACCGAAAAAGTTACGGAAGTAACCGTATATCCGAATCCGACGGCCGATATTCTGAACATTAAATCAGAAGATCTGCCACAGCAAGTGCTGGTTTACTCGATAAGCGGTCAGCTTGTATTGCGTGCTGTTGATACAAACACATTAAGTGTCAGACATCTTCCTGCAGGATCCTATATTCTAAAAGCTGAAATAGGAAAACAAACCTATCAGTCGCGCTTTATTAAAAAGTAAATGACGCGAATACAGGAATAGAGTTATTCATTAAATATACATTCAATCACAACATACCTGATTGTTCATGTCCTTAATAACGGGTATGTATGAAAGACGTTTCATTATATCAATAGTTTTGAAACGGGTTTTGATGATTATAGAATGAAGCGGAGGGCTGTCCAGCGGGGGAAATCCCGTGGACAGCCTTTTTTGTTTATGATAGATACCGCATCGGATTAAAAATCGAATATTCATCTATCATCTATCATTTTTGTTGCTTTTCGGCACGTATAATACTGCATTTCAATAAGATAACATTATAATAAATCTATGATAGATGGATGATAGATTAAATTCATTTTTATTCTCTTGTAGGGCATATGACTGCGGTTCAAAGTTGCAGAAAAATGATGAACGTACGCAATTATCTTTCTGAATCTGTATAAATAAGAATAGCCAGTAGCAAATGGGTGCTTTGCTACTGGCTATTCTTATTTAGCTACTTGCAAAACTGATTTTGCAAGTAGCTAAATAATCATATTCGGATTACTTCTTCTTTTTTGGTTTCGATATCGCCTCTTTTCGTTCAATCAAATCCCGGTCGGCACGTTTGAATCCTTTCATCCCTACGTTTCGTTTCACCTCCTTAGAATTGATAAATATCACGTTTTTCACTTCAATCGATTCCCGACGCGTTTGCGCAGTAGGTTCGA
>JBOFDD010000392.1:0-7403 GCA_051646645.1 Bacteroidales bacterium
ATGTTCTCCTGCATACTTTACTTGCAACGCCTTTGCTCTCTGAGCTCCGCATACGGCTTCACTCGTGACAGAAGGGCATAGAGTCTCCGTGAGTTGCTCTTCGAACAATTCATATTGGTAGACTATATTTTCCTGCTGCTCCATAAAGTAAATTTCGATTTAACTGTTCCTTAAATTAAAAGATTCGGACCTTCCTCTTTACTGTTCCTGCTTAGAGTACTATATCCTCTGCTGACTTCTTGAATGGGATAACTAACATCACTGCCAGCCCTGCTCTGTTAGAGCACCAGACAAGATCTCTCGGGATAAGACATTAAACTTTCTCTGCGTTCTGCCTGATTTACTCTGGTGAGGTACGGTTGAATTTGGGGCGTTCGCAATCTATAGCTCGCTTGCCCGCTCACGTGGAGCCTTGTATCAGATTTCTGTTCGTCAGAACTTCAGATTTGCTGATGACTTCTTTCAGATTTGCGGTCACCCGCAACACCCTTGTCATTCGCTAATGTTTCCTATCAACTCGGCACATACAGGAACTTACATCCTGCTAGCTTAATACCATGCCCGACATACCAAAAAAGAGAAGGCACCAATTGCCTTCTCTCTTCCTGATTATTTAGCTGCCGTTCGCGACACACTTTTCACTCCTTTGATCGTCTTAATTTTCTTCATCAGACTATCCAGACTTGATGTATCAGACACCATCACAGTAAGCTGTCCTTCGAAAAGTCCGGCATGTGTATCTATAGAGATCGATCTCAGCGATATTTGTTTTTCCTTATTAATAATAGAAGTAATATTTGTAACAATACCTATATCATCATTACCTATAACATATAACGTAATCGGATATTGCGATCCTGCCTTACCGGTCCAGCGTGCTTTCAGAATACGGTAACCGAAACGCGTAAACATCTCATGTGCATTCGGACATTGCATCCGGTGAATCTTGATTCCACCATTGATGGACAGAAAACCAAATACCTCATCTCCATAAATCGGATTACAGCATTTAGCCAGTTTATAGTCAATACCCTTCAGGTCGCGATCAATAACTATTTCATCGTCTTTCGTAAAAGCATCCTCATGAACAGGAGCAGCTACAAAAGCATCAGCCGTTTTAATTTCATTCGACTGAACCTCCTTATCTTTCCGCTCAACCTCAAGATAATGCTCTATCATCTGATTCACATCAATCTTTTCGGCACCGATATCCGCAAAGAAAGAGTTAACCATCTTATACCCCTCCTTCTTTATCAGGCGCATAAGAACCGGCTCCTCAACTTCAAGCTTACGGTTTTTCATCCGGCGATAAAATATCTCTTTCCCGAATGTAGCCAGCTTATTCTCTTCTTCTTTAAAAGACTGTTTGATCTTTACCTTCGCTCGTGAAGTCTTAACAATATTCAACCAGTCGCGTTTAGGCGATTGCTGTGGAGAAGTCAGAATTTCAACCTGATCCCCACTGGCCAATTCATGCTTAATCGTTACATTCTTATTGCCAATCTTCGCACCAACACACTTACATCCGAGATTCGTATGAATCTCAAAAGCAAAATCAAGAACCGTTGCTCCTTTTGGCAACTTATACACATCGCCCTTTGGCGTAAAAATATAGATCTCGTTAGAAACCGAATCAGGCTTAAGCTCCTGCATAATATCGCCCGGAGTAGAATCAGCATACTCCAATATTTCACGCATACTCTTCAGCCACTCATCCATTCCCCGTTCAGAACGTCCGCCCTTATACTTCCAGTGTGCGGCAAGACCACTCTCCGCAATCTCATCCATACGCGCAGAGCGGATCTGAACCTCTACCCAACGATTTTCAGGACCAAGCACCGTAATGTGCAACGATTCATAACCATTACTCTTAGGAATCGAAATCCAGTCTTTCAGACGCTTCGGGTTAGGCTGATACATATCAGTAATGATCGAATAGATATTCCAGCAAACAATTTTTTCCTGCTCAACAGGTACATCCACCACAATACGGATCGCAAAAAGATCATAGATCTTCTCAAATTCGATCTTTTGTTTTCGCAGCTTATTGTAAATCGAGTGTATAGATTTAGTACGCCCTTTGATCTCAAAAGAAATACCCAGAGTATCCACCTTTTCTTTAACCGGTTTAATGAAAGCTTCAATAAAGGCATCTCTGCTCTTCTTTGTTTCTTTCAGCTTTCGGGCAATCTCCGAATACACCTCACGATTAGAATACTTCAAAGACAGATCCTCCATTTCGGATTTGATCTTGTAAAGTCCCAACCGGTGACACAAAGGCGCATACAGATAAGACGCCTCTGATAAATATTTCATTCGCAGCTCTTCGTTCTCACACGTACGCATGATTACGCGTAATAGGTATAAACGATCGGCAATCATAATCAGAACAACACGCAAATCTTCGGAGAACGTCAGCAACAGTTTACTGAAATTCTCTGACTGAATAGCCGGACGTTTCTCATACAGCTCATTGATTTTGCCAAGACCTCTGATCAGAATAGAAATATCTGTATTAAATAGTGAGTTTACCTCTTCCAGAGATATATAACCCGATGATATTGCATTAAACAGAATGAAAGATAACGTTGATCTGCGTTTCAGCGACAACTCTTTCGTCATTATCAGACAAACACCCAAAATCACATTAAACGGATTTGCTCCGTTCAAATCACGCTGATAGGCCCCATGAACTGCCGCCCCTTTGAGGATATTCCGCAAAAGTTTTCGTTCATGAAAAGACACTGCTCCATCCAGATATCCGGCCAGTTCTTTGTACTGGCTGAGCAATAATGATCTTTCTTCAGATTTAAATAATACAGTTGAAGCCATATTTGTAAGATATTTGTGCTGTAAATATAGTTTTTATGTATTTATTTTTGAGTAATAGATAACGTTTTTTGTACTTTTGGTAGCAAATACATACATTTTAATAGTGATAACATGAAACAAATATTTAACCAATCTGATATCCCGGAGCTAAACGCTCATGGCATAGGTATTCAAAACGTGGAGACACAATTAGAAAACTTCAAAAATGGATTCCCCTATCTGAATATCGAATCCGCAGCAACAATTGAAAACAACGGGATTAAGGTACTAACACCTGAAGACTCCAAAGAGTTGATTCAGCTCTGGGAGGATTATACAAAAGAAAAGCACACCATTCTGAAATTCGTACCCGCATCGGGTGCAGCTACAAGAATGTTCAAAGATCTGTTTGAATATCTGAATCAGGCAGATAAGCAAAACGACAATCCGGTTATTTCAGAACTTACCGCTCAGATGGACAAGTTCGCTTTTTACGAAGAACTAAACAACTCTTTAATAAAAGCAGGAAAAGGGAGTATCAAAGAACTCATCGCAGCACACAATTATGCTGAAATCATTCAGGCATTACTGGAAAAAAACGGACTTAACTATGGGCAACTACCTAAAGGGGCTCTGTTATTTCACAAATATCCGGAGAAAAACCGAACTCCGTTCGAAGAACATCTGGTTGAAGGGGCCATGTATGCTTCGGCAAAAGGAAAAGCCTATATTCATTTTACCGTTTCCGAAGAACATCAGTCTCTTTTTGATGATCTGAAAGCGTTGAATCAGAAAATCTATTCTGAAAAGTATAATACAGCAATCAACATCAGTTTCTCGAATCAAAAGAAATCAACAGACACCATTGCTGCTGATATGAACAACGAGCCTTTCCGCGAAAATGGCAAACTTGTTTTCCGTCCTGCCGGACATGGAGCTCTTATTGAAAATCTGAATGATGCCGATGCTGATATTATATTCATAAAAAATATCGACAACGTAGCCATAGAGAATAAATATCCGACAGCCATTGCTTATAAAAAAATTATTGCCGGCAAACTGATCCAACTTCAGAAGACTATTCATAGCTATCTGAAAAAACTCTCTTCCGGAAGTGTAAGCCGCGATGAACTACAAAGTATGGCCACATTTATGAAAGATTCTTTCTGTATGAACGTACCGGAAAAAATCAGTAGCATGAATGATCAGGAAGCAACCGGATATCTTTATCAGAAACTTAACCGGCCTGTTCGCGTATGTGGTATGATAAAAAACAGTGGTGAGCCGGGCGGTGGTCCGTATATCATCCTGAACGACCGGAACGAAAGCTCTCTTCAAATTCTCGAAAGCTCTCAGATAGATACAGCTAATCCGACAGAAAAAGAGAAAATGAACCGATCCACACACTTCAACCCGGTTGATCTCGTATGTGCCGTAAAAGACCACGAAGGCAAAAAATACGATCTTACAAAATACACAGATCCGAAAACCGGCTTTATCTCCGAAAAAACAAAGAACGGGCTGAAGCTTAAAGCACTTGAACTACCGGGGCTTTGGAACGGTGCTATGTCGGAGTGGAACACCCTATTTGTCGAAGTACCAATGGAAAGTTTCAATCCGGTTAAAACGGTAATGGATCTATTGCGTCCGGGTCATCAGTATTAATCCGTGTTATTCAGAAAATATTAAAATAAGCATTGTAAAGAACCGATTATCAATGAATTTGTTTTATTAAACAGGAAACAGTATTAAACTGATATTAATAAAACAATAAAGAAAGATGAAACGACTTTTAGCTGAATTTTTTGGAACCTTCTGGTTAGTATTAGGAGGTTGTGGTGCAGCCGTAATTGATGCTGCTTATCCTGAACTTGGGATCGGATTTTTAGGAGTTGCTTTTGCCTTCGGTCTTACTGTACTAACAATGATTTATGCAGTGGGATATGTATCCGGCGGACACTTCAATCCTGCGGTAACTGTTGGTCTTTTTGTTGGCGGACTATTTGATGGTAAAAGAGTAATCCCTTATATCGTTTCTCAGGTATTGGGCGGATTGCTTGGAGCATCCGTATTATATGTGATTGCAAGCGGGAAACCGGGATTCGAACTTGGAGACTTTGCAGCAAACGGATACGGCGAACACTCTCCCGGAGGTTACAGTATGCTTTCAGCTCTTGTTTCCGAAGCTGTTATGACCTGTATGTTTGTGCTTATCATCATGGGATCTATTCACCATAAAGCACCGAAAGGGTTTGCAGGTATCGCAATTGGTCTTGCGCTTACACTGATTCACCTGATTTCAATTCCGGTAACAAACACATCTGTGAATCCTGCCAGAAGTACCAGCCAGGCATTCTTCGTAGGTGGATGGGCACTCGAACAACTTTGGTTGTTCTGGATTGCTCCAATCGGTGGTGCCATTATCGGTGGTCTGATCTACCGCTATATGACTACTGAGGACAATGTACCTGAAGTATAAAATCCTTCACATTATAAAATAAAACAAGCAGGTTCGGAGTTTAGGCTCTGAATCTGCTTGTTTTATTCTTGTACTATAGCATACTTTAATCTTAAAAAACCGCTAAAATTGAGGACCAATAATTCGAATGCGCTGATAATCTTCTTCAGACCATCTTTTACTCCAAATACCCTTATCTTCTTTTATTCCATTTTGAGGCTTCCTACATTTATAAGGTTCCCAAGTCTCATATTTAAGAATAATCTTCTCAAAACAAACAGAAAGATCTATAAGTTCTTGAACATCCCATGTGCATTCGTCCCAATAATCCCGATCTTGTAAAATAAATCTGTTTATCGAAGGGAAAACCGAATTATCTACTTTAGATACAATAATTTGTCCACCGACTTTCTGATCGGGGTAAATAACACAATCATAATGAAATTCTGCAAACTTAATCTTTTCAATCCGGGGAAATACTCTAAAATAGTAAAATAGAATCTCTTGATTTTCCTCATCAACAACGACCTTATAAACTATCCGATTATAAATGTTATTTTTTGAATGAAAGGTTCTAAATAGCATAATAAATGATATTGAAGAAAAAATCAAAACAAGTTGTAATGGAATTGATCCTTTACAATACAACATGGCAAAACTTAAAAAGTATACATTAAAAGGTAAAAAAACGTATAACGCTTTTCGCAGCGAATAAGTCTTCATTTGCTTCGTTGAAGGTCTTTGTTTAGATCTATATGTGTTCATAGAGCAACTTTTTTAATAAAATGGATAAGTATTTACGAAAGGCACTTCTCATAATTCATATTTCTCAAACATTTGTATTTGTTTTGTATCATCAATTGTCCAGCATTTACTCCAATGCACTTTTCCAACAAATTCCGTTTCTTTTGTTTTTTTAATAGAGTCACTATCCCAAATTAAGTATTCATGACGGACTCTGTCAAACGATTCTGACATTTGAATAAGAGTCTGTATATCCCATATATTTACATACATCGTATCGTGTTCATATAACGAAAAGCGATATGCCGATTTTCTAAGATTCATTGGTTGCCTCGATATTATAATTTCGCCTCCAAGCAACGGATTCTCATGTAAAGCACAATCATAATGAAACTCCGAAAAAGGAATTTTCTCTACACGTGGAATCATAAAAAAATAATGAAACACAATTTCTTGAGAAGTTTCATCAATCTCGACTTTATACACAATGCGACTACGATAACGTGTTCTTATAAACGAAAAGAGATAAACAGGAATAAAGGCTACAGCAAAACAACTTAGCATATCAATAAATGAAATATGCCCTTTCAATACTGCAACAATAAAGAAGCATATATTAATAATCGAATAAAATACGAACTGATTCTTCTTTACGATATATGTAAATATCTCTTTTTTTGATGGCTTCCGTCTGGTTTCAAATGTTTGCATATTAATCTCGGGGATGAATAACTATTGATTTAGATTATTGAGAATTGAATAAACTGATTATCTACCTACCATGCCATAGACCAAAGTACTACCACTTTTTCTTTTGATTCAAAATAACTCCACCAGAGTAACCATGTCTTCTTCCTTCTGGCATTAATTTCCACTCATAATCGCCAAAAAACGAATATAGTTTAGCTGGCAACGACGCATTATAATAAACAGTCGTATCAGAGCCTCTCTCTTTTAGAGTACAGGACAAAATACGACCATAAGAATTAGCATATAAAGGAGTTTATTCATATTCTACAGATGATTCTTATCAATAAATCTTTATTGGAAATGGTGACGCAACAGCCTCTTTACATCCATATGGACATAATGGTATTAATTCTTCTTCTGTTTTTCTTATCGCAAAACCTAAGGCATTATCAAACTCTTTTGTTATACCTTTGATAATACGTAATTCAAATATCTCTTTTTCACAATCAAAGATAAGTAATATAATTGCGCGTCCGTGTACTTCTGGCGTATTATAGTCAAAATATAGTGGTTCCCCTTATTAGACAATATATACAGTCATTTAAGGTGGATTTATCCTTTATATGAGGGATTAACATTTCTAATATTTTAACAACAAGATACCTACGCAGCCTGATACATTTGAGCCGGCGTTTTATAT
>JBOFDD010000393.1:0-5011 GCA_051646645.1 Bacteroidales bacterium
AATAAACACTAAAAATGTCACTCACCCTCTTCTTAACTCATCCGACAAACAAAAATTTATATCAGAAAAAAATGGCATTAATAAAAAGCTTTGCTTTGTTTGCTTATAAAACTAATAAGCAAAGGAATTTGTTCTATACAAACAGTGAGAATTATCTTAATTTTTTATTTTATAAATTTTCGTTGCAATGAAAAAGACTATTTTAAACGTAGTTTTACTTGTTGTACTTTCAGCAACAAGCACACCATTCACCTCTGTAAAAGCACAATACCCCTTGGGTGGAGGTCCCGGTCCTGTAGTAATTCCTCCATACCAGCAAATTCCACCTCCAAAAACAGGTGCAACAATCGGCACATATAACTATCCCAAGATAGAACCGGGTGTGGTTATTCCACAGCGCCCATTTAATATGCCGGCAACACCCGGACCTGTAATTGTTTCTCAATCGAACTTTTACTTCCAGGGACAGTTTTTCATGATTGGCGACAAACTGTATTTTCTGGATTGTGCGACCGGCAGATCTCTACCGGTAGCAAAAACAAATGCTTTTCAGGATGTTGTCAGCAAATATGCGCGTGAAGGAGCAATGTACTCAGAAATGAATTATGCCAATATACGCGGATTTATGCAACAAGATAAAAACCATAACCAAGAACTTGTGGTTACTTATCTGACAAACATTTCACTAAATGAAAACTGTCCAGTAAACAGCAATATAATTGGCACTTATATGGCTGTTAGCGAAGGGAAGAACGGAACTATGCTAAAAAGCATTCTCACAATACACGGGAATTATTCATATACTTACACTACCTATAATATGAATAGCAATACTATGTTAGGTTACACCCAAGGCGGATGGAACTATACAGACGAAGGGCAAATTGCATTCTTTTACACAAATCGCGACCCTTATCTATCACCTTCAGCAATGGTTAACTACTTAAGCAGATCCATCACCTGGACAACCCAACAAGGTGTTAACTTCAACGCTCAAATGCTTTTTGCCTATTAATCATAGATCATTGCTTTACTAAGAGAGCTTCCGGCAAGTTTAACCGGAAGCTCTCTTTATTTGACTTAATTTTGGTGGTTTACGGAACATTTTAGGATATTTATTCAATTATATTATTAGCATTCTTACTATATTTGCGAGATTTTTAATTCAAAACGAAATAGCAAAGTTTATGATAGTAATTGGTATTGCCGGGGGTACCGGATCAGGAAAAACCACCGTAGTCAGAAAGATTATTCAAAGCCTTCCTGATAATTCGGTCGTGGTGCTCTCTCAAGATAACTATTACCGGGATTTAGGCCATCTCCCTCTGAATGAGAGACTGGAGACTAATTTCGATGAGCCGGCTGCATTTGAATGGGAACTATTGATCGAACATCTTAAGCAACTAAAAGATGGGAAATCAATTGAGCAGCCAACTTATACCTATGTTACCTGCACTCGTAATGCAGAAACCATCAAAGTTGAACCTAAAAAAGTCGTCATCATTGAAGGTATTCTTGCGCTTACGTGTGAAGAGCTACGCAATATGATGAATATCAAAGTCTTTGTTGATGCTGATGCTGACGATCGACTTATCCGCGTAATCAGCCGCGACATTGTCGAAAGAGGCCGAACTGCAAATAAAGTGATCGAGCGCTATCAGGAGGTATTGAAGCCTATGCACCAGCAACATATCGAACCAACGAAGTTGTTTGCCGATATCATTATTCCTCAGGGAGGTCATAATCATGTGGCTATTGATATTCTTACAAATTACATCGCTAAAATTTTAGATTAAAACATACACATTATATATATGGAATTAGCAAGCAAATATAATCCGTCGGAAGTAGAAGATAAATGGTATGCATACTGGATGCAAAACCAACTATTCAAATCTACACCTGACGAGAGAGAACCTTATACAATTGTAATCCCTCCGCCAAACGTAACAGGTGTTCTTCATATGGGACACATGCTTAACAACACGATTCAGGATATCCTTGTTCGTCGTGCACGTATGCTTGGCAAAAATGCATGCTGGGTGCCGGGTACGGACCACGCATCTATCGCTACTGAAGCTAAAGTGGTTAACAAACTGGCTACTGAAGGTATTAAAAAAACAGACCTTACCCGCGAAGCCTTCCTTGAACATGCATGGGAATGGACTCACAAACACGGTGGAATTATCCTTGAACAGTTGAAAAAACTGGGTGCTTCGTGCGACTGGGACCGTACATGTTTCACTATGGACGAAAAGCGCTCGGAAAGCGTGTTTGAGGTATTTGTTGATCTGTTCAACAAAGGTCTGATCTACCGCGGTGTACGTATGGTTAACTGGGATCCGAAAGCTTTGACTGCCCTTTCGGACGAAGAGGTTATCTACAAAGAAGTAAACAGCAAACTTTACCACCTGCGTTATAAAGTAGAGGGTGAAGATAAATATATCGTGGTTGCAACAACGCGTCCTGAAACAATCTTAGGAGATACGGCTGTGTGTGTAAACCCGAACGATGAGCGATACAGCTGGCTGAAAGGCAAAAAAGTAATTGTGCCTCTTGTAAACCGTGCCGTGCCAATTATCATGGACGAATATGTAGACGTTGAATTCGGAACAGGATGTTTGAAAGTAACTCCTGCACACGATGTGAATGACTACATGCTTGGTGAGAAATTCAATCTTGAAACTATCGATATCTTTAATGACAATGGTACGATCAACGATAAAGTTGGTATGTATGTTGACATGGACCGCTTTGACGTTCGTGACCAGATTGAAAAGGATCTGATCGCTGCTGATCTGATGGAAAAGGTAGAAGCATATACAAACAAAGTAGGTTGTTCAGAGCGTACTGACGCGGTGATTGAGCCTAAATTGTCAATGCAATGGTTCCTGAAAATGGAAGATCTTGCGAAACCGGCTACTAAAGCGGTAATGGAAGATGATATCAAACTTGTTCCGGCTAAGTTCAAAAACACTTACCGCCACTGGATGGAGAACATCAAAGACTGGTGTATCTCGCGTCAGTTGTGGTGGGGACACCGTATTCCGGCTTACTACCTGCCTGAAGGCGGATATGTAGTTGCGCTTACACCGGAGAAAGCAGTAGAACTTGCTCGTGAGAAATCAGGTAATCCAAACCTTGAATTCGCCGACCTACGTCAGGACGAAGACTGTCTGGACACATGGTTCTCTTCATGGTTGTGGCCTATCAGCGTATTTGGCAATATCATGGACAAAGACAACAAAGAGCTGAACTACTACTACCCTACTTGTGACCTTGTGACCGGACCGGACATTCTGTTCTTCTGGGTAGCACGTATGATCATGGCAGGATATGAATATAAGAGCGAAATGCCTTTCAAAAACGTATACCTGACTGGTATCGTTCGCGACAAACAAGGACGTAAGATGTCTAAATCTCTTGGTAACTCGCCGGAACCTCTTGAGTTGATCAAAAACTTTGGTGCTGACGGTGTACGTATGGGATTGATGCTTGCTGCTCCGGCAGGTAACGACGTGTTGTTTGACGATTCTTTGTGTGAGCAGGGACGTAACTTCAACAATAAAATCTGGAATGCATTCCGTCTTGTTAAAGGATGGCAGGTAGACGATTCAATCGCTCAGCCTGAAGCTGCTGCTTCGGCTATCAAATGGTTTGATGCATTATTGAGCCGTACGATTGAAATTGTGAATGATTCATTCAACAAATACCGTATCTCGGAAGCATTGATGGAGATCTACAAACTATTCTGGGATGAGTTCTCTTCGTGGTATCTTGAAATGGTTAAACCGGGTTATCAGATGCCTATTGACCGTGCTACTTACGAAGCGACTCTTGGATTCTTTGATTCTCTGTTGAGATTGCTTCATCCATTCATGCCTTTCATTACGGAAGAGTTGTGGCAGGCTATTACAGAACGTAAGGATGGCGAAAGCATCATGGTTGAGCTATTGCCTCAAGCTAAGGCATTTGACGCTAAAATCATCAGCGACTTTGAAGCTGTAAAAGAGATCATTGCCGGTGTACGTACAGTTCGTTTGCAAAAGAACATTCCTAACAAAGAGGAACTTTCTCTTCAAATCCTTGGAGCTCATAACGATGAGTACAATGCGGTTATCACTAAGCTTTGTAACCTTTCGGCTTTGAACAAATCGGAAGAAAAAGAAGCAGGTGCTGTTTCTTTCCTTGTAGGAACTACTGAGTACGCTGTACCATTGGGATCACTTCTAAATGTGGAAGAGGAAATCAAAAAACTGGAAGAGGAATTGAAATATCTTCAGGGATTCCTGAAATCCGTAGCTGCTAAACTTAGCAACGAACGTTTCGTTAGCAATGCGCCTCAGGCTGTTGTTGACGGTGAGCGTAAAAAACAATCAGATGCGGAAAGTAAAATCAAATCGCTGGAAGAAAGCATTGCTTCTCTTCGCAAATAAGATTGAACGAACTCTTAAATATAAAAAGGCTGTCTGGACTCAGACAGCCTTTTTTATTGGATTTATGCTAAGGATATGATAAAAGCTAAATATCTTACACCTCGCAGAGAAGATAAATAATCCCTGTGTGATATTATTTCCTCCCCGGATTATTTATATCTTTGTATTTTAAATACTAAGCCTACGAAAAGTCAGGATTATATATACTTACATTACACAATAAACATAAATAAAACAATCGATTACCCGAATACACAATTTATGAGAAAGCTTACATCTGCTATTATCTTAGCTACTCTTCTTGCTATCACTACACCATTAAGGGCTCAGAAAGCGGGGATTAAAATGAATCTTTTATATGGTATAGTTACAAGAACTCCTAATCTGGGAATAGAACTCTCATTGAACGAAAAGAATACAATTGACTTATGGACCGGATTATAGTGGTTCCCCTTATTAGACAATATATACAGTCATTTAAGGTGGATTTATCCTTTATATGAGGGATTAACATTTCTAATATTTTAACAACAAGATACCTACGCAGCCTGATACATTTGAGCCGGCGTTTTATA
>JBOFDD010000394.1:0-4992 GCA_051646645.1 Bacteroidales bacterium
CATAACAAATAAGAAAATAGACTGATTCGTTTAAAAAAGGAATCTTTTACCTGTTTCACTATAATAACTCACTTTTTTTATGTAAAATTGTTGTCCTATTAAAAAACAAGAGAATATGAGATTTGATGAACTGGATTTAGAAAGAGAGCTTTTGGATGGATTAGACGCAATGAATTTTGAAGAAATGACTCCTATCCAGGAAGAAACTATCCCTGTCATACTTTCAGGAAAAGACATTATAGCATGTGCACAAACAGGCACAGGCAAAACTGCAGCATTCGTTCTGCCGCTACTTAATCAACTCACAAAAGAAGAAAATTCTAAGAATAAAATTCGTGCGATCATCATGGCTCCTACCCGCGAGCTGGCTCAGCAAATTGATATTCAAATCCAGGGTTTTTCATATTTCCTATCCATTTCTTCTCTTCTTGTTTATGGAGGCGGTGATGGTGTCGACTGGGAACAACAAAAAAGAGGAATGAAACTGGGTGCAGACATTATAGTTGCTACACCGGGACGACTTCTGTCGCATATCGAACATAGCAAAGTTGATCTTTCTCACGTCACACATTTCATTCTTGACGAGGCTGACCGAATGCTTGACATGGGATTCTCAGACGATATCATTAAAATCTCGAAACAGTTGCCTCATACAAGACAAACGATCCTTTTCTCGGCAACAATGCCTCCAAAAATACGTCAGCTTATCAAAAGTACGCTGCACGAACCCGTAGAGGTTAATGTTGCTGTTTCGAAACCAAATGAGTCTATTCGCCAATACGTATACTTATGCTATGAAGGTCAGAAAATGGGCATCATACAATCCATTTTCTCTCAAAAAAGAGAAGGCAAGTCTGTTCTGTTCTGTTCTTCAAAACAGAAGGTAAAAGAACTTACCCACCTTTTAAAGCGCAGTAAATTAAAAGTTGCAGCTATGCACTCCGATCTGGAGCAGGAAGAGCGCCAGCAGGTAATGCTTGACTTTGATAACAACAAACTTGATCTGCTTGTTGCAACTGATATTATAGCTCGTGGAATTGACGTAAACGATATCGGACTGGTTATCAATTTCGATGTACCTCACGACAGCGAAGACTACATTCACCGTATCGGAAGAACCGGGCGTGCTGATGCCAACGGCGAAGCCATCACTCTCGTAAACATAGATGATCAGCAACGATTGCTTAAGATCGAGCAATTTATTGAGAAAGAGATAGAGCGCCTGCCGATGCCTGAAGGGCTCGGTGAATCGCCTGAATTTACAGCTTCTTTTTCACGTGGTAGAAGAAAAGGGCCTTCTTCCGGACCAAACTCAAACCAACGAGGCAGAAGAGATAATCATTCCGGTCATTCCAACGAAAGAAGACAAAAACCTGATACAAACAGAGGGCATGCAAAACCGGTACATCATTCAGGCAACCCGACTCAGACAGAAAACAGACCCGTTGAGAACAGGATCCCAAAAACATTGGTAAAGAAAACGCCTAATACCTGATCCGGTTCAGAACCTGTTTTCGTTGAAAACGGATTAACCCTGTTGTGGCTGAACTTAAGAAACATGCCATTTGTTTTTAGTGTTATAAACCAAAAACAAATCAGATATGATACCTTCTGAAGACGCGACAAGAAAAGATCAGGAAAATAAAGATATTATTCCTGTAGAGGACAATCAGCCCGACGAGAAACTCAGTAATGAAAACGATGTCATCCTTGGTGATGAAGTTCCGGGAGCATCTACCGATGAACCTCAATCTAAAAAGAACCTCATGCCGCTTATCATAATGGCAATCGTTGTTCTCCTGTTTTTATTGTTGGTTATCAAGACCTGTTACAGCTAAAACAACTAGCAATATAAAATATTCAAGCCGGTAGCGATATGATAATCACTACCGGCTTTTTTTGCATAAGAAAACTTATTTTCATACGGCACAAACACATACGACCGAAAAGCTAGCTGCCCCCTTATTCTCACCAGAAACACGGCTGTTCGCTCGGATCATAGAGATACAGCTCTCGCGCTTACGGAGATGAGATCACTCCGTTTCTTCAAGCCCTAAAAAATGAACGGACCGCACGTATAAATGAAATGATTTCTGTTATACTTCCTGCTGTCAAAATCACTGACTAAAAAAGTCATAAAACAGAACCTCTATTCGCGTTTTTTTTATTTCTTTGTAAAACTATGTAAAAGATAGAATTATTACTTAAGTAATCAAGCCAGGCATCAACTTGCCTTAACGGGATAAATATTATGCAAGAAAACTCTCAGCTACAACCCAAAAAAGACTACCACGAGCCAATGCATACAGCAGAGCACATACTGAACCAAACCATGGATCGTATGTTTAAATGTGGCAGAGCCGTCAGTGCACATATTGAACGTAAAAAATCAAAATGCGACTATCTGATCAGTGAAGCACCTACAGCTGAGCAAATGAAAGCTGTGGAAGATCAGGTCAACCGTATCATTGCTATGAATCTGGATGTAACCGATGAGTTAATTTCAACAGAAGAGGCTCATAATCAATTCAATTTAGAGCGACTACCGGATGATGCAGGAAGCACATTACGGATAGTCAGAATCGGCGACTATGATGCCTGCCCATGCATAGGTATGCACGTAAAAAACACATCCGAAATCGGTCATTTTCTGATCAATAACTTCGACTTTAACGAAGGAAAACTACGGATACGTTACAAGTTACAATAACTGGAATAGTTATAAAATAGACCAATAACATAATATTTTCGCCCATAATACAATGAAGAAGAGAAACTTTAATGTATCTTTGCGCGAATTTGAAGATGTAAAGAAAAATAATATAAGAAGATTTATATGTTGAATCCAATTACAAAAACGATTGACCTGGGTGACGGTAGAACCATTACCCTGGAAACCGGAAAGCTGGCTAAGCAAGCAGACGGAGCAGTGATGCTACGTATGAACAACACTATGTTGCTGGCTACAGTTTGTTCTGCAAAGGACGCAGTACCGGGTACTGACTTCATGCCGTTGTCAGTAGATTACAAAGAAAAATTTGCTTCGAACGGACGTTTTCCAGGAGGTTTTACAAAACGCGAAGGAAAACCGTCGGATTACGAAGTATTAACATCTCGTTTAGTAGACCGTGCTCTACGCCCACTTTTCCCTGACGATTATCACGCTGACACTTTTGTTCAGATCACATTATATTCGGCTGATGGTGTGGATATGCCTGATGCTCTTGCTGGTTTAGCAGCATCTGCAGCTCTTGCAGTTTCTAATATTCCTTTCAACGGACCTATCTCTGAAGTACGTGTTGCACGTATCAACGGTGAGTTCAAAATCAACCCTACTTTCACTGAAATGGAAAGTGCAGACATGGATATCGTAGTTGCTGCAACTATGGATAACATCATGATGGTTGAAGGTGAAATGAAAGAAGTTTCTGAAATGGATCTTCTAAACGCAATGAAATTTGCTCACGATGCGATCAAAGTTCACTGTCAGGCGCAGATTGAATTCGCTGAAATGGTAGGTTCTACTGTTAAACGCGAATATTGCCACGAAGAGAATGACGAAGATCTTAAAAAAGATGTTTGGGCTAAATGTTACGACAAAGCATACGCTGTAGCAAGCTCTTGCAACAACGATAAACATGCTCGCGGCGAAGCTTTCGAAGCTATCGTTGAGGAGTACAAAGCATCCTTCACAGAAGAAGAACTTGCTGAGAAAAAATCATTGATCAACCGTTACTACCACGATGTTGAGAAAGAAGCGATGCGTCGCTCTATTCTTGACGAAGGTAAACGTCTGGATGGTCGTACGACTACTCAGATCCGGCCTATCTGGTGTGAAGTTGATTATCTTCCGGTACCTCACGGTTCGGCTGTGTTTACTCGTGGTGAAACTCAATCATTAACTACGGTTACTTTGGGTAATAAACTTGACGAGAAAATTATTGACGAAGCATTGAGCAAAGGTAAAGAAAGATTCCTTCTTCACTACAACTTCCCTCCGTTCTCAACTGGTGAGGCTCGCCCAACCCGTGGTATCGGACGTCGTGAAATCGGTCACGGTAACCTTGCACTTCGTGCTCTTAAACCAATGATTCCTGCTAATTGTCCTTACACAATCCGTGTAGTATCTGACATTCTTGAATCAAACGGTTCATCTTCAATGGCTACTGTATGTGCAGGAACCCTTGCTTTGATGGATGCCGGTGTAAAAATCGAGAAACCAGTTTCAGGTATCGCGATGGGATTGATCACAGACAACAAAAAATACGCTGTTCTTTCTGATATTCTTGGTGATGAAGATCACCTTGGAGACATGGACTTCAAAGTAACAGGTACTGTAGATGGTATCACAGCTACTCAAATGGATATCAAAGTAGACGGACTTCCATACGAAATCCTTGAAACAGCTTTGAACCAGGCTCGTGAAGGCCGTATGCACATTCTTGGTAAAATCACAGAATGTATCGCTGAACCTCGCACAGAATTGAAACCTCACGCTCCACGCGTTGAAGTTATCTCAATTCCGAAAGAGTTGATCGGTGCAGTGATTGGCCCTGGTGGTAAAATCATCCAGGGAATCCAGGAAGAATCAGGTGCAATCGTTACGATTGAAGAAGTTGACGGCGCAGGTCGTTGCGAGGTAAGCGCTAATAACGCTACTGCAATGAGCATCGCAGTTAATAAAATTAAAGGAATTATTGCTCAGCCTGAAATTGGCGAAACATACGACGGTAAAGTTAAATCCATCAAAGATTTCGGCGCATTCGTAGAGTTTATGCCAGGTAAAGAAGGATTACTTCACATTTCTGAAATCACATGGGAGCGTCTTGACACTATGGAAAATTCAGGATTAAAAGAAGGTGATTCTATCCAGGTTAAACTTCTTGATATTGACAAGAAAACAGGAAAATTCAAACTTTCAAGAAAAGTTTTATTACCTCGCCCTCCTCGTCAAGAGAAAAACGCATAATTTCTTTGAAAAGAAAAAACCAA
>JBOFDD010000395.1:0-4756 GCA_051646645.1 Bacteroidales bacterium
CGTAAAGGAAAACGACGTGTTTCTGTCTATCCTTCCGTTGTCACACGTATATGAAAATGTACTCGGGTTAATCTTACCAATCCGTCAGGGAGCGAGTGTGCACTATATGACCAAGCCCCCTACCCCGTCAATTCTTCTGGCTACATTGCAGCACGTAAAACCTACGATGATGCTTTCGGTACCGCTGATTATCGAAAAGATATATACCTCAAAAATCAGACCTAAACTGGGACTTGACAAAAAATTCAGCTTCAAACGTCTGATCTATTTTGGTCCGTTCCGAAAACTGATAAACCGAAAAGCCGGACGGGCAATGATAAAAGTATTCGGCAACCGGATCCGCTTCTTTGGTATCGGCGGCGCACCGCTTGACCCTGTTGTTGAGAAATTCCTGCACGAAGCCCACTTCCCTTTCTCTTGCGGATACGGACTTACCGAAACAGCGTCTTTAGTAGCCGGTTCACGTGTAAAACATGTCGCCTTCCGTTCGGTTGGTCACACATTACAGGGAATTGAATGCAAGATCGGAGACAACAATACGGGCGAGGGAGAAATCATGGTAAAAGGCCCAAGCGTGATGAAAGGTTATTATAAAGATGAAGAGATGACTAAGTCTGTTTTAAAAGACGGATGGTTTCATACAGGCGACTTAGGATCTTTTGAACAACACAATCTGTACATTCGCGGACGATCAAAAAACATGATATTAGGTCCGAGTGGTGAAAATATTTATCCCGAAGAGATAGAAGCTGTATTAAATAACATGGAAGGAGTAATGGAATCTATGGTTTATGAAAGCAAAGGTAAAATCATAGCTAAGGTTTATCTCAACCAGGAAGAGCTTGCCAAAAAATATGAGTTCTTTAAACAGGCTGCTTCGGAAAAGCACATTGAGGTGCAGAAAAAAGTTTCGGGCTATATGCAACAGATGAAACAAAAACTAAACGGAAGTCTGAATCGTTTTTCGCATGTATCGGAACTACGTCTGATCAGTCAGCCGTTTGAGAAAACGCCTACACATAAAATCAAACGATATTTGTATCTGGATTAAAGATATTAATACAAAAAAACGGAGAAGAGTAAAAAACCACCCTTCTCCGTTTTTTGTATATCTGTTATCACAGAGTCATGGTTAAACCCAGTGAGAATGTTCTTAATAATGGTACGCTTTGAGCTGTTCCTTTTCTGGTTCTGTTTCGAGAGTAATCTCTAACAAAACGGATTCCATAGTCCGATACCGAACGCGGATCAAAGCCCTTACGCGCAGATATCAGGAATAAGTTATCTCCGATCAAAGATACACGAAGTCCTTTCATTCCTAATTTACGCAATACCGGTTTCTCAAAATTATAGCCAACATTCACATAATCCAAAGACAAATAGGATGCTTTTGTTAACCCATAAGGCTCATAGTAATTCTTTGCAGTCCCGTAACTTAATTTTGGCATTGTTGCTTTCGAATTATCCTCACGAAAATAGCTCCACCGGTTTTCCATATCCTTATGCCACACAAAGTCCGACCCATAAATCAGTGACTCATAAACGGTGTCATAAACCCATCCGCCAATAGCAAAAGTCATACCCAGGCTCATATCAAAACTCTTGTACCGCAGATTAGCAGACAATCCTCCAAACAAATCCGGTTCGGGTTTTCTACTTACATTCTCATCTTTTTCAAAGCCCAGAAAACCTGTTTCGAGCTGAATTACGGGCTTCAGACCAGACTCATCATAATGATGCAGATTCTTCCCTTCCATGCTACCATAATGATCATTGATATATTTCTGCGACTTGACTGTTTGCTTGAAATGAGATAAGTTCAAACCTAACTGCCACATCCAGTCTTTGGATTTGAGAATATCAATCTGCATATTTAAGTCAATCCCGGAGGTATTCACCGACATATTATTCCGATACATGTTCGTTGGTTCTGCTATCGGATAATCGAGATAATCAAACGTTACAAGATCATCCGTTTTCCGGCTGAAGTAATTTGCTGTCAGATTTACACGATTAAATAAACGAACAAAAGCACCTCCGCTCAGATAAGTAAATGATTCTGCATCAAAAGGACCATAAACATACTTTTCTTTTTCGGGACTAAGCTTAGCCCAGTCAAAGAACAAAATCAGATTATCTACTTGTTTCACATCATTCAGGAATGACTCATTCTTAATATTCCATCGTGCTCCGGCAGAATAATAGAGGCTACGCGGAACTCTGTCAACAATAAACCCGAAGTAATCGGGCTGCTTTTCAATCAACGTCCCTGCATGAATAAAATAGCGTTGATCGTAATTATAATTCACATTTGCTGACCACGAATATCCGTGATTCATTTTATCAGAGTGATTTATACTCTTCTTAGAAAATGTTTCTTTATAATCTTCTTTATATAAATATCCTTCGGATCGGGTCGTATATCCATCGGTATAGAGATCCTCATGGCGAAGGTCGGCAGAGATAGTATTATTCGAAAAGACACCTTTCCAACCTACATACTGAGAAAAAGAAACCTTATTTAATTTAGAATCCAGAGCGCTATAGCTGTCTGTTTCATAATCAAATTCTTTCATCACATTACTTCTCTTCCACCAGATTCCGTCTGTACGCACACCTCCGTAAAAACCTTTGTAATGGAAGTCCGCAAAGGCATTTCCGGCAAGCATTCTTTCGTCTCGTCCCGAAGAGCGCAAACTGTCTGTAGAAAGCGGATTATAAGAAATGGCATCCCCACTACCGGAGTCATTACCATATTCCGGATCAAAGGAACGTCTCAAAAAAAGGTACGACGTACCGTACTTACGGAACTTTTCGCCTTCTTCATTACGGTTGTAGATCGGACGAAACGGAGAGTCGTGATGCACATAGTAATAATCCTGCTCCCGCTGTTTCGAGTCCATCATTGAAGCCTGAATATCCACACCTAAATTCACCCATGAAGCAGGCTCGCTGCGCAGGCTGATCAATCCGTTAAAACGATCCGTTCCTGTAGCATCGAGATAACCGTCCTCATGTACAAACCCGAACGATCCGCGTGCATTAAACAGTCTATCCCCTCCGCTTACTGCTATATGATTTTCCTGACGAAAGCCTACAGAAACCATCTCATCGCGCCATTTATCATGCCAAAGAAGCTTTGCTTCGGGGTTAAATCTACCATCATCACCAACGACAGAAGTTGATGAAGCAAAGGGCATCTGGTACGGACTAAGTATATGAGGGAATGGCCTCTGAGATGTATAGCCATACTTCAAACCAGAAGATAATAAGCCACGCATATAAACATCATGCCCTGACTGCGAATAGGGATATTGCGGTGTATGCTCAAACTCCCAGATCATTTCTGCCATCTGAGCAGGATCGTTAATTATGTCGTAATAAGGAAGCGCTTTGGTCGTAATTCCCGTCTGATTCTGGAATATCAGTGAGAATTTACCGGCTCTGGCCTTCTTCATTTCTATAAGTATCACCCCTTCCGCAGATCGATGACCATACTTCACGTTCTGTCCTTCGCGCACAAGAGTTACGGACTCGATATCGTTGACATTGATCATATCCAGGCTACCCGCATACTCCGTACCATTGAGGTAAACGGTCATATCTACAAGAGCAGATGCCGTACCGTGATAAGTAAGTTTAGCTATTGTCTGACCATTTATATTTTCGCGAACAACCTGTACTCCCGGAAATACACCATCCAGTGCATAAGCCAAGTTAGACATTCCCTTCTGAGCCAGTTGCTCCCCTTCAACACGATACCCCTGATCGGTAAATCTGATAATCTGAGCCGGCAAAAAAGTTAAATTTGCACAAGCTGCAATCGTAAAGAATATTTTTTTCATTCAATAAGTTTCCTGATTCCTACCTTCTATTTTATAATTTACAAAAGTAATATTAATTTTTATTTATTGGAAACATTTATAAATACACAAGAAGCATTAAAGTCTGATTTTGCAAAAATCAGACTTTCACCTCATTAATAAATAATGTATCTTTGCAGGAGTAAAAGAAAAAACATACATTAATGATATCAGTTGACGGATTAACAGTTGAGTTTAGCGGATCTACGCTTTTTGAAAATATATCTTTTGTGATTAACGAGAAAGATCGTATTGCTCTTATGGGGAAAAACGGAGCAGGAAAATCTACACTCCTTAAAATCCTTGCCGGCGATCGTCAGCCATCTAAAGGAAGAGTATCTGTTCCAAAAGAAAAGACTGTAGCTTACCTGCCACAGCACCTAATGACAGATAACACCCGTTCTGTTTTTGATGAGACATCTCAGGCATTTTCGCATCTGTTTGAGATGGAAGCTAAAATTGAAGCTTTAAATAACGAACTGACTACACGTACAGATTACGACTCGGACAGTTACTATGAGCTGATCGAGAAGGTATCATCACTAAGCGAAAAATTTTATGCTATCGACTTAACAAACTTTGCCGAAGACGTTGAGAAAATTCTTCTGGGATTAGGTTTCAAACGCGAAGATTTCACCAAACCAACAAGCGAATTCAGCGGTGGATGGAGAATGCGTATCGAGCTGGCTAAACTTCTGTTGAAACAGCCGGATGTTTTGTTGCTTGATGAGCCGACTAACCACCTTGATATCGAATCGATTCAATGGCTGGAAGAGTTTTTGATCAATAGTGGTAAAGCTGTTATTGTAATCTCTCACGACCGTGCATTCGTTGACAACATCACAACCCGTACCATTGAGGTTACGATGGGACGTATTTATGATTACAAAGTA
>JBOFDD010000396.1:0-3933 GCA_051646645.1 Bacteroidales bacterium
AAGATTAGTGCATTTACAATCCTGCAATATATAAATAAGATCAACAACAAACCTATTGGTAGAGTTAAGTACGCACTAAATTAATTCCGCCAACGGGTACAAGAAGAAATAGCGCGTGCGCTGTGCCTGTTTCTGATGGATCGAAAGGCAAAGAATACCGAAAGCCCTGGTTCACCATGGAGCAGATCGCAATGATGGATATTCCAAACGCTGACGAGATACTGAACATATGGATTCAATATTCGGGCAGAAGCAAAAAAGATGTTCTTGATTTGCTTCAGAAATTCACCAACAATCAGCGGCTTTTTGGTTTGCCTGAAATGACGCTCGATGTATTCGACAAAGAATTCCGCAAAGAGATGAAAACGGCCTTTGCTCTCAAATCAAAACAGAAAAATGAACCAGTACGAAAACTTAAACATTTAGGACAAGATGACTAACACAAACTACCCGCACAATCTGAATGCCGAAGCTGAATTGCTTGGCTGTATGATGATTCACCATGTGAAATCCGAAGAAATATTTGCTGCACTCAGTGCCGAAATGTTTTATGACTTGCCTCATCAGCTTATCTTCGCTGCTATACGCCATACCTTCCTGAAACATGGCAAGGTGGATCTGATCCTTACCGAGCAGGCACTCGTGGAGCAAGATACGCTGGAGAAAGCTGGCGGAATGCTGAAACTCAGTGAAATTTATGCACAGGCCAATCGCTTTAAAAACTATATGGCGCACCTCGCTCTGATCCGCAAAAGTTATATCCTGCGCCGAATCATGCTGAAGTCGCACACGCCTTGTGTGAAGGCTTCTTCCGAACAGTACGAAAGCGAATTGCTGATCGAAGAGTGTAATGCGCAGCTGAATGAGCTGATGCAACTCAATGCTGCCGATGACCGGGTGTTTACAAGCCGCAAAGTGATGGATGCCGTTGTGATAGAGTACGAAGAGCGCAAAGCGAATGTCGAAAAAGGTGAAACAAACGGATTGATGACAGGTATATCTGAGCTTGATAAAATTTCTAACGGACTTCAGAACGGAGATCTGACCATCTTAGCCGGACGTCCGTCTATGGGGAAAACGGCGGTAGCCATACACATGGGCATGACCATGGCACGAAACAACAAGCATGTACTTGTTTTCAGTCTGGAGATGACAGCCGTACAGCTGGGTAACCGGATGCTGCTCAACGAATCGAATATACCGATCAGGCACTTCAAGGCAGGAACACTCTACCCGCAACATGAGGCAGCCATGCGTGAAACGGCTGATCAGATAGCAAACCGAAGCATTACGATAGCAGATATTCCGGGCATCAGCATGGCACAGATCCGCAATATTGCCCTCCGGCAGCAACGCAATATGGGCGTAGATGTAATTCCGATGGTATATCTGCACACTTTGACAGCATAGAAAAATATATCCTCACCTAATGAAACTATCATTTAGTGAGGATATATTTTAGACTTTATTTTCTTCGTAATGATTCTCCGACATTAAAACTCGCCTAACGTCTGAGCACATAATATACTTAAAATAGAGATCCGATTCGAAATTAAAAAGCTTTTGTTTTAATTTTTGGAAAGGAGTTAACTTTCTAATCAAAGAAACAAACCGGTACAACTGTACATGTCCGCAAAAAGACCTGAATGTTCCATAATATTTTTTCATTTCCTTCCTTGCAAAAGAGTACGTCTTAAAGCGAAAGAAATCATCACTATACTTATTGATAGCTTGTACAGCCTCCTCTCTATCCCACTCTCTTTCATCGGCATATATCTCTGCGATAGCCGTAGAAACATTGCGATTTCGTGAAAGACGCGCAAAATTCCTATACGCTTTATTCTTATCTATATCTTCAATCTTTAGTCTGTTTATATCAATTACTGAAAACTTATTCTGACCTTCAATTTTCTGAACAAGCACATTACCCGGGGATAAATCTAAATGAAGAACATTCTTTTTATGAAGCGACACTATAAATCTAACCATATCCGACAGCAGTACTTTATCCTCAGCGTCACCATTTACATATGGTGCTATTGGTGAAGCCTTTCGCTCATAGATACATATATAATAGCTACGACTCAGCAACCCATGTTTATACTCATTAATATATGCAATCGGAGCCGGTGTTTCAACACCTCTTTTAAGTAAATCCAAAGCGTAAAGATAAGAGCGTTTAGCTTTTGACTCGCGAAAAAAAGAATAAGCTATTTTGTTGATAATATGTGGTTTCTTAAAACTCTTTACAACCAGATCCACTCCCTGAATCTGGAAATATTTAAGGGTATTTCTTCCTTCATATATCATTTCGCCTTCATTCTGAAAAGTTTCGGGCAGGGTTGATACAAAAGGAGCTAAATGATTATATTCCTGACTAATTTCTGTTTGTATTCGTATTTTGCACATCTGAAAAATAAATTATTCACAAAGTTCCTGTAACTGCTCTATTAACAAACCAAAGACAGTAAACTTTTCATTCGATAAAGATATTATTTTTTTCGTTATTTGTAAGCTTTAAGGCATACAAACACCTAAATTGAAATAATACGATCTGCAATATCAGCCTGATCCTCATCATGAGAAACCCATAAAACAGAAGCCTGCTTTTGATATAAACAGGAACGTATCCACTTAAGGAGGTCCTTCTTTTGTTCCTCGCCAATTCCAGTAAGCGGCTCATCAAATATATACAATCCAGCAGGATAAAGCAATACACGACACAAAGCCACACGCTGAGCTTCGCCTCCGCTTATCTGGTCAGGCATGCGGCTCATCAAATTTGCTATACCCATTCTCTGACACATCGTATTTCTTTCCTCCTCCGAAATATGATCAGGCAGAATCAGATCAATATTTTCTCCAACACTAAGCCAGGGACACAATCTTAAATCCTGAAATAAAACCGACTTTTGCACCGAGTTCACATGACCTGAATAGTTTTTCTCAAAACCACTAATTATATCAATCAATGTACTTTTCCCTACACCGGATTTCCCTTTGACTAAAAGCACCTCCCCTTTTTCAATTTGCAAAGAAAAAGAATCGAACAGACAGGATGTACCTCTACGAAACGACAAGCCATCAATATCCAAGGCTTTATATCCGCCCTGTGATTCTTTAATCTGAATGCGATGCTTATTCCGTATAAACTTATGAGGATTTAATTTCGACAAGAATTGAACAAGGTTCTCTATCAGAAAAGATACCAGTAAACTAATAATAGTCACCGAAAATAAGTAAGGCACATCAACATAGTTCTGTGCTTCTTTCATAGCAGCCCCCAGACCATACTGAACTGAAGCAAGAGCTTCTCCAATAATTATAGCACGCCAGCCTAATCCCAGAGAAGAAGAAAGCCCTGCAAAAAGGTATGATTTAACAGCAGGGTACTCTATAAACAAAAACTTACGAAAAGGAGACAGCTGATACAAACTGGCCAGCTCCACATATCTTTTATCTATTGAACGAAACCCTGCTACAAAATTTATAACAAGAATAGGCAACATACCAATAAAAGCAATAAAAACAGGTACATATTCTGCCGAAATCCAGATCAGAGCGAGAAGTAGAAAAGCTATTACCGGTGTATTCTTCATAAAATAGAGAAACGGTGACAGCAACTTTTCAGCTATTACAGACCGGCTAATCAAATAGCTCAATGGCAGTGCTATAACAAAGGAGATAAACAAACATTCAACAGAGCGGATGAACGTCGATAACAAATGGAAATACAACGTCGGTGAAGCCGATATGGTAACTAACGAATCGGCAACTGAAAAGACTGACGGAAAAAGAAAATTATTATTCAATGACATGGCTCCAATCTCCCAAATGAGAAGAAAAAGAGACAAAGACAAAATATTCCATTTCCATTTATTGAGTCGTTCTTTCATTGTTCTATTGATTTTAATCTCTTTAGAAGAGAGTATT
>JBOFDD010000397.1:0-9411 GCA_051646645.1 Bacteroidales bacterium
AGATGGACGTGTTTTCCCGTTTAATGATGGATCGTATCATCTTTATGGGAACTCAGGTTGATGATTATAGTGCTAATGTTATTCAGGCTCAGTTGCTTTATCTTGATTCTGCTGATCCGGGCAAAGATATTTCAATTTATCTGAATTCACCGGGTGGTTCTGTATATGCAGGATTGGGTATCTATGATACAATGCAGTATATCAGCAGCGATGTATCTACTATCTGTACAGGTATGGCTGCTTCTATGGCTGCTGTATTACTTGTGGCAGGAACCACAGGAAAACGTTTTGCTTTGAAGCATTCACGTGTGATGATTCACCAGCCTATGGGTGGAGCACAAGGACAGGCGTCAGACATCGAAATCACTGCGCGCGAAATTCAGAAACTGAAAAAAGAATTGTATACAATTATCGCCGACCATTCAGGTAATGATATCGAAAGAATTGCGAAAGATTCTGATCGTGATTACTGGATGACTGCTCTCGAAGCAAAAGAATACGGAATGATTGATGATGTATTAATGAGAGCAAAATAATTATTACAGATGGCGAAAAAAAATATAGATCATTGTAGCTTTTGTGGCAGAGGTGCAGGCGAAGTGAATATGTTGATCACAGGGATTGATGGATTCATCTGCGACTCTTGTGCCGAACAAGCTCATGAAATTATACTGGAAAGTCTTGAACAACAAAGAAAAAATAACAGTAAGTTTGGTCTTGAAGGGAAAGAACTTCCGACTCCTCAGCAACTGAAAGAATTCTTAGATCAGTATGTGATCGGACAGGACGATGCTAAACGTTACTTGTCGGTAGCTGTCTATAATCACTATAAGCGATTGACGCAGCGTGAAAATAAAGAGGATATTGAGATTGAAAAATCAAATATCATCATGGTTGGTCCGACTGGTACAGGTAAAACGCTTCTTGCACGTACGATTGCCCGTCTGCTTCATGTTCCGTTTACGATTGTTGATGCAACAGTGCTTACTGAAGCCGGATATGTGGGTGAAGATATTGAAAGTTTGCTTACCCGTCTTTTGCAGGTTGCGGACTATGATGTTGCTGCTGCTGAAAAAGGAATTGTATTTATCGATGAGATTGATAAAATTGCCCGCAAAGGAGATAATCCTTCGATCACACGCGATGTGAGTGGTGAAGGCGTTCAGCAGGGTTTGTTGAAGCTTTTGGAAGGTTCGGTAGTAAATGTTCCACCTCAGGGCGGGCGTAAACACCCGGATCAGAAAATGATCCCGGTAAATACAAAAAACATTCTGTTTATTTGTGGCGGAGCTTTCGAAGGTATTGAGAAACGCATTGCTCAGCGATTGAATACACGAGTTGTCGGATATGCTGCAAGTAAGAAGACATCAGAGATTGATCGTAATAATCTTATGCAGTATGTTTCACCTCAGGATTTGAAAGCATTTGGTATGATTCCTGAAATTATCGGACGTCTGCCTATTCTTACTTACCTGAATCCGCTTGACCGCGATGCTTTGCGCCGTATTCTTATCGAGCCTAAAAATTCAATTGTTAAGCAGTATCAGAAGCTTTTCCATATGGATGGTGTAGAGCTTACGTTTGATGACTCGGTGCTTGATTTTATTGTGGATAAGGCAGTTGAATTTAAGCTTGGAGCTCGTGGATTGAGATCAATTACTGAGTGTATCATGATGGATGCCATGTTTGATGTACCATCTATGGATATCAAAGAAATGCACGTAACACTAGACTATGCTGAAGAGAAACTGGCTAAATCTAATTTAGGTCGTTTGCAGGCATTATAAGATAAATTAAAAAGGAGGCTCATGGGTCTCCTTTTTTTGTACGTCTTTGCTAACAGTTAAAATGAAAATATAGCCTGTAAAATGTAGCACTATACGTTTTTTTTCTTTTACTTTGAGTTTTGATATATAAATTATATATCCGTTACCGAAGTACGAAAAAAACATAACTATGTTTCAGTTAGCTGATTTTAAAAGGGGAGATATTAAGCAATTTGAATATTTATATACGAAATATCAGGTTCGACTTGAGCGTTTTGCTTATGAATATGTGGAAGATAGAAATGAGGCGCAGGATATTATTCAATCTCTGTTTATGAGTCTTTGGGAGAAGCGGGGGGGCTGTTGATGAGAAAGTTAACTGGGATGCCTATATGCTAACAGTAACAAAGAATCTTTGTATTGATCATTTGCGTAAACGTATTCTTCAAAGACAATTTGTGGATAAAACTCAGCAAGAGTATGAGCTGCGGATAAAAATGAATTTGACAGCACTGCATGAATTTGATTCGGAAGATATCTTGTTTTCTGAGTTAGAAGAGAAATTACAGGATATATTAAACTCTTTACCTGTTGAGGTGAGAGAGAGTTTTTTGCTTAGCCGTGAGCAGGGGTTGAAATATCAGGAGATAGCGGAGAGGCAAAACGTAAGTGTGAAAACAATAGAAAAACGAATATCTTCAGCTTTGCTTATTTTGCGTCGTGAACTCAGAGAATATTCATTTATTCTCTAAAAATTAAATTATATATGGGTCTTGAAGATGTACGTATTATCAAACTGCCGAAGATAATTGACCGACGGGGAAATCTTTCCTTTATTGAAAGTGAAAACCATATTCCTTTTTCAATACAGCGCTCTCATTGGATCTATGATGTTCCGGGTGGAGTTGCAAGAGGTGGACATGCTTATCGCCAGACTCAGGAGTTCATCGTTGCTATGTCGGGTAGCTTTGATATAGTCGTTTCAGATGGAGTAAATCAGAAAATATTTCATCTTAACCGATCTTATTACGGGCTTTATATTCCGGCAGGAGTGTGGAGAGAAATGAATAATTTTTCCTCAAACTCACTGGCGCTTATTCTCTCTTCAACATTCTATAATCCCAATGATTATATCTGGGAGAAAGACGAACTTCATACAAAGCCTGAAAGAGATAAAATCATTCCCATTTTGCACGAATCCTCTTTTTATGTACCTGATGGAGCAAAAACTTCTGTATTTGATTGCTCAATGATGGATTTTAATAAACATCTCAATGATTGTGGAAATCTTACTGTTGTTGAGAATGAGCGTAATATTCCGTTTATCTGTCAGCGTGCGTACTATCTTTATGATGTTCCCGGCGGAGAGAGCAGGGGGGCTCATGCTCATAAGAGTCTCCAGCAATTAATAATTGCAGTGGGGGGTAGTTTTGATATTACACTTCATGATGGAATAAATACTCGAACGGTCTCGCTGAATCATCCCTATAGGGGATTGCTCCTGCCACCGGGTATATGGCGTGAGATAACTAACTTCTCATCCGGAGCTACCTGCCTCGTTCTTGCTTCGGATTTATATGACGAGAGAGACTATCTGCGTGAATACAAAGACTTTTTTAAATTTAAAACATGCTCGAAATAATAAGATATAATCCTTCTTATCGTGAAGAGTGGGACCGGTTTGTACGTGTATCACGCAATGGGACTTTTCTTTTTGAACGTGCTTATATGGATTATCATAGTGATCGCTTTACGGACATGTCTTTCCTTTTTTATTTCAAAGGGAAGTTGCAGGCAGTAATGCCTGGGAATATAAATGGCGATACGTATTATTCTCATCAGGGGCTGACTTATGGTGGGATTATTCTGGATAATAAAATAACTTCAGTGAAGGTTTTGCAAGTTTTTGATCAATTAAAAAGATTGCTGAAAGAACTGGATGTGAAAAAATGGATCTATAAGCCTGTTCCTCATATATATCACACCTCTCCGTCTGAAGAAGATATTTATGCACTTTTTCGTCTTGGAGCAAAGCAGACGGGGTGTGGTATATCAAGTACTGTCAAAAACGATCGTCCTATCCGTTTTTCCGAGTTGAGAAGAAAAGGGATACGTAAGGCTGTTAAAGCAGGAGTTGTCTTGTCTGAGCAGCCCTGTATAGATAGCTTCTGGGGAATTTTATCCTGTAATCTGATATATAAATATGCAACACATCCGGTTCATTTGGTTGAAGAGATGCGGTTGCTTATTAACTTTTTTCCTGATAATATCTATTTACACACAGTAGAGCTTGCAGGAGAAGTTCTTGCCGGAGTGGTTGTTTATTTGTCTGAAAAAGTAGCACACGTTCAGTATATATCGGCTTCTGAAAAAGGAAAAGAGCTTGGTGCGCTGGATTATCTTTTTCATCATCTTATTTCAGAAAGATATAAACATATAGATTATTTTGATTTTGGTGTTTCTACCGAAAATATGGGAGAATATTTGAATGAATCTTTGATTTTTCAGAAAGAAGGATTCGGAGGCAGAGGAATTGTTTATTCTGTTTTTGAGCTTGAGCTATAAAAAAGCCGGTTTAGTCCTGTTGATGACTAAGCCGGCTTTTTTATTTGTTAGAGCAGACTAATGAGCAGAGCTATATTTAGTCCGGTAACAATCAATCCTAAAAGCAGGAGTGTATATGTTGTAGATTTAGTATTCGCATAATCTCCCATCACTTTTTTACTCGATGTCAGATAAACCTGAGTAAATATCGTTACCGGAAGCTGGATGCTTAATAGCATTTGGGAATAGATAAGTCCCATGAACGGATTACTGATCAGGAAGATTATTATTGTAGCCGGGATATAGGATAACAGAACTCCTGTTTTCGAATGTATGTCCTTATAGTTATATGGCTCATTGAATAATCCGGAAAAGATTGACGCTCCGGCTATACCTGATGTGACTGTTGATGATATGCCGGCAAACAAAAGAGCTACACCAAATATAACGCCTGCATTGTTTCCGGTTAGAGGGGTAAGTAGTTCATGGGCCTGACTCAGGTCATTTACTCTTATACCCTGATTAAAAAATGTAGATGCCGCCAGAATAATCATAGCAGAGTTAATCGCCCAGCCAATAATCATGGACAGCAATGTGTCATAAAACTCATATTTTAATTTACTCTTTTTTATTGTATCGTTTTCAAGATTCCACTCACGACTCTGTATAACCTCTGAATGTAGAAATAAGTTGTGAGGCATGACAACAGCACCTAAAACACTCATTATAATTAAGATCGAATTAGACGGGATTGTTGGCTTTACAGCAGAAACAAGTGTCTGAGGCCAGTCAATATCTACAAGGTAAAGTTCATAGAGAAAGGATAGCCCGATCACTGAAACAAAAAATATAATCCAGCGTTCTATGCGCTTGTAAGCATTAGAGAGTACAAGTAACGTGCAGCTGATCATAATTATTGTGGCACCTATCTTAAGCGGTATTTTAAACAGCATATTTAATGCTATCGCTCCGCCTAGTATTTCTGCAAGAGAAGTTGAAATGCTTGCCAGTATTGCGGACCCGATTATCGCCTTGTTAAATGGCTTTTTTATGTATTTATTCGTAGCTTCAGACAAGCAAAGTCCGGTGACGATTCCTAAGTGAGCCACATTATGCTGAATAATAATAAGCATTATGGATGAAAGCGTTACTACCCATAAAAGGGCATAACCAAACTCCGATCCGGCTGCAAGGTTTGTTGCCCAGTTGCCCGGATCAATAAACCCTACAGTCACAAGTAATCCCGGGCCTATGTATTTGATCAGATCCTGTGCGCTAGATTTAATATTATGTTTTTCTCTGAATTTTCTAAACAGCTTCATGTGTTTTTGCTTTATGTTTTTGGTTTAATACGCTTCATTTATTGCTACCGGAGCGCAAAAATCAGTGGTTATTCGTTTTAATTCTTCAGGTTCACCAACGATCCAGACCAGATCGCCTTTGCGGAACGTGATATCCTGATCTACATGAATCTTCTTGCCATTATCCCTTTCGAGAGCAATAAGCATGCTATGATATTTTGTTTTAATGCCGGATTCCATCAAAGTTTTACCATCGAGAACGGATTTAGCTTCAACTATAAATTTAGACAGAGATACTTCCGGGACAGTTTCGCTTTCCCGGATAGGGTTGTTTTTCAATGCCTCTCCAAACCGGGTGATCTCTTGGTCAGATCCAACAATCGTAACCACATCAAACGGGAATAACTGATCGCGTGCATTCGGAATATTAATCCTTTTATCACCTCTGAGTATGCTCACTATACTAATACCGAATTTTCTCCGAAATTCTGCCTTATACAGATATACCCCTGTGAGAAAGCTATCCTGGGGAACAGTGAATCGTGCGGTATGAAGTTCTGGTGAAATAAAGCTAAGTGACTTTTTGTGTCCGTGCTCTTTCTCTCTCATATTATAAAGGATATTGCGTTCGAGGTGTTTCATAGCCTTTTTCATTGGTCGAAAAAACAGGACGATAAGACCCGCGCAAAGAGCCACAGCGAAAATAAAACCGAGGCGATTGTTAAACAGGTGGCTAAGCAGACCGATTAGAATAGCAAGAGCAATAAGAATGCGAAATAATTGCAAAACGATCAGCTTACTATGATTAACACGCGAATCATCCCAAAGCTGGATAAATGCCTTTTTATTCCCAAATTTGACAATCAGAGCCCAAATAAAAGGAACTGTAGGTATAGTTATAAGAAACAGATGAAGAAAATCTAAACCAAACCCGGAAAAATGCGTATCAAAATATGGGAAAATGTATCTGATTATAATGAATACGGCTCCAAGAGGTAAAACAGTGTAAACGAATAGCTGTCTGAAATATCCGGTCAGATAAATACGCCATAAGCTTTCTGTATTTTTTGGTTCCAGCCCCGAAGCATAGCGACTAAGAAAAAGTTGAAAGCGTTCCGGTAGGATTCGGGTCAATGCGGCATATGCAGGCTCCGATAATTTCATCATGAAAGGAGTCAGAAAGGTCGTAATTACGGATACTGCTACAATAATTGGATAGAGGTAAGGAGTAATGACTTTAAGCTGTACACCCAATGTCGCAAGAATAAAAGCAAATTCTCCTATCTGAGTAAGACTGAATCCGGCTCTGACTGCTGTATATAGTCGTTGTCCCGAGAGTAGTATACCTATTGTACTGAAAAATAGCTGTCCGATGATTACAGCAAAAGCAATAAGGCAAATTACGCCCCAGTATTCGATAAGAATTGAAAGGTCAACCATCATCCCTACGGATACAAAAAAGATTGCTCCAAATAGATCTTTTACTGAAGAAGTTACTTTTTCGATAGCTTCACCTTCTATTGTTTCTGCAAAGATTGATCCCATGACAAATGCTCCAAGTGCAGATGAAAATCCCACCTGATTGGCGAAGATGACCATGAAAAGACAAAATCCTAAAGAGATTATAAGAAGCATTTCTGAATTCATATAACGCTTTAGTTTTCGCAAAATTGAAGGGACAAGATACATTCCACCTAAAAACCAAAGCATCATAAAAAAGATTAGTTTCATGATAATTTCAAAAACCATTACTCCTTCAAATGTATTTTGGGAAGCTAAAGCTGAGAGTAATACCATGAGTACAATGGCAAATAAATCTTCTACTACAAGAATTCCAAAAACAAGAGTGGTATATTCCTGTTTTAGTATTCCGAGATCTTTATATGCTTTGTAAATGATTGTAGTTGATGACATACAGAGCATTCCACCAAGGAAAATGGCATTCATAGTATTCCATCCAAGTGCATATGCAAGACCCATTCCTACAGACATCATGCCGCCGATTATGACTAATGCGGATATAATAGCAGAGCTACCTACCCGAAAGAGTTTTTTGAAACTAAATTCTAATCCAAGAGTGAAAAGAAGAAATATTATGCCTATGTCTGCCCATACCTGAATTTGCTGTAATGCAGAGTTAAGAGGAAGAAGATCTAGTTTGCTTCCCGCAAGAATGCCTACAGTGATATAACCAAGTACAACCGGTTGTTTTAGTAATTTAAAGATTACAGATACAAGGCCGGCCAGAATCAATATGATTGCTAAATCATAAACTATTGGATTCAGATGTTCCATTTTTGAGTATTAATCGTGATTTATTCAATATAGAGTTGCTAAGATATATATATCATTTAACATTGATACATAGAAAGAAGTTTATAAAAGCATATTAATTCCCCAAGATGTATTATTGTTCAAAAAAAGTGAAAAGAATGGGATTCTAAACATTATGTTGGATAATATATCTACTTTTGTCACCCTTTCGTTTTTTTAAACGGAACATTTAAGAAACAGTTAATATTAACATCAATCAAAAAAGATGAAAACAGGTCTATTCTGTAAGAAGTTTAGTATCAGAGAATATTCTCTCCTACTTACATTGTTGATTTCATCGAGCCTCTTTGCTCAAACTCAGGTGCCTGAAGGGTATTATGACAGAGCTGAAGGTCTCTCTAGCAAAGAGCTAAAAACCGCTTTGCATCAGATTGTTAAAGTGGGAAAACGACTTACTTACGGGTCAGGTTCAGGTAAAACATGGTCAGGTTTTGAGAAGACTGACCGCCATCCGGAAGGTCATGTTTGGGATATGTATTCCAATACGAAAAGATATTTTCCGGGAAATGCAGGTGTGCCGGGAGGTATGAATATTGAGCACAGCGTTGCAAAAAGCTGGTGGGGCGGAACAAACAATGATGCCTATAAAGATTTGTATCACTTAAACCCGTCAGATGCAAATGCGAACTCAGCCCGTAGTAATTATCCGTTGGGAACAAACAAAGGCGGGAAGTTCAATAATGGTGTGATTAAGGTAGGTGATAATACTTATTCTTCTGAACATACCGGACTTTGCTTTGAGCCTCTTGATGAATACAAAGGCGATTTTGCACGTGCATATATGTATATGTTTACGTGTTACGAAAATTTCAGCTGGACAGGAACTGCTGCACCAACGATGCTGAACTCTCCTGAAACATGGCCAATGATGAAGCCTTGGGCTCAGAAAATGCTTGTTGAATGGAGTCGTATGGATCCTCCGAGCGAAAAAGAACTTAACCGAGCTGCCGAAATTTATAAGATTCAGGAAAACAGAAATCCGTTTATCGATTATCCCGAATTGGTAGAGCATCTTTGGGGTAATATGATAGGAGTGCCGTTTTCAACAAACTCAACTACACCGGCGATTACATCACCTTATAACAATTCATCAATTACTCTGCCTGAAACGCATTATACAGCTGCTATAACAGAGAAGATTCCGGTGAAAGGGAAAAATCTGACGCAAAATACGACAATCAGTTTATCGGGAGCGAATGCTTACTTGTTCTCTTTAAGCACAAACACGCTTTCAGCTGCTGAAATGAATGAAGGAAGGTCGATCAGTGTTGTGTTTATGCCGGAAACAGCAGGTAGCTTTGATGTCACAATTCTGATATCGAATCCTGATGTTGTTAACCCTGTTTCGGCAACGATTGTGGGTAGAGCAACAGACAACTTCATGACATTGCCTGCTACAAATATTTCTTCTGAAGGATTTACGGCAAACTGGACGACTCACTCTCTTGCTGAAGGATATATCTTCA